>NZ_QGMP01000003.1 GCF_003259185.1 Isoalcanivorax indicus | reverse complement strand
CGTCGCCTTTTTTAGGAACTCGTTCTCCTCTTTCATGGAGTAGTCCACCCCCTGGACGCTATTGAACTGCTTGTCGGACAGCCGCTTATACTGCCGACGCCAGTTATAGATCTGGCCGGGGTGAATACCGAGTTCCTTCGCTACCTCGGCGGCGCTGGTATTGGGATCATCGGCACGGCGTACCGCTTCGCGTCGAAAATCTTCAGTGTAGTGATTGTACTTGTTCCGGGTCTTTCTGGTCATAATGACACCCTCCGTTAAGTGGGGATTAGGTGTCTACTTTTCTTGGGGAACTCGGATTCATAACGCCCCTTTAAATTACGTAGCATAGAAATTAAATCAAGGACAGAAACTGGATAAAATGGGCAGGACAATCTCTCCCCTTGCAGTATTGAAATAAACCAGGTGCTCCGCCTACCTACCTTCGTACAATTAGTACCTTTCCCAGATCTTCTGTCCGCATCCTAAACGATCCGCCCAATTACGACGCAAAAAAGCGTTTGAAGACCAAAACACTCATCCTTACCGGCACGAAGAATATGTGCATAGCACCCAGACTTATTCATTGCAATTCCGGATAGGGACAGTGTCCGAATGGCTGGTAGTCTCCTCTGTAGTTTGCTCTAGCTGCTCCAGGGATATCACCCCATTCAATGCCTGTAAAATGCAATTTATAAGAATAGGAAGTGCCCGCAGATCCTGTACTAATGCTAATAAGGAGCAGAGCAGGATTCATCCTATCGGCTCGAACCAAGTAAAGAGCCTCAGCATTGGCGGATGAATTTCCCGCACTGAAGCAAGACAATGCCGTCAAGTCCAGGCCGTGACGGCGCAGATATCTCGGACCTAGGTCAAGACTGGGGGAAACGCTTCTAGCACTCTGGAATTCAATCGAAGACGCGCCAATTCGAGGACCTCTAATAAAGACCTCCCAGCTGTATTCGTCTTGAATGTTTTCTGCAACAGTCCTTTCTCCGTCGGCCAAAAGGAGTATTGTTCCTTCGTATTCAGCCCCCTGGGCCGTCGATCTTTCTATATCTTTAACCACACCCTTGAAGCGATTGTAGTCCTGAGCATCTCCAGATAGGGTCTCAGTTGGCTTCCCAGGCCCCATCGCCCATACGATCACTTGCGCAAGCTCGTACCCCCCACCCTCCGAAGAGTCTAAAACTGCAGTAGACACCCCTAATGCAGAAATTTCATCTGTTCGAAATTCCTCATTCTTCTCACATGCAACAAGGATCGCCCCTAGCAGTATTGCCAGTGTTATACGAATTATCATTGATTCCCCTCATCTGCCAATTGGTAAATTGAACATATGCGTCCGGCGAACCCACCTACCCGATGCCCAGCACAATCGGGGACACTCACGAATTCATGATATTAACTTCCGCCGCGGCGCCTCGATGGGCTGATCTCACCTATTAAAAGTGGGCACTCATTTAGGCGCACATCCGCGCGTATTTTCCTCTATCACCGGATCTCACATCGACATATAGCCATAAGTTATCAAACAACCTTGGCCTGATGCCATTTTGGTCTGTTTATTGTTTCCAAACCCAATTAAGCCCATTCTTGCTTGATATTCTGCACCGTACCGCCTGTGCGCTTATCTATCCAAGCGATCGTCGGCGACGGATCGGCAGAGCAAAGTCATTGGGGCTAGGCTTCCCATTTACCAAAGGAAAATTTTGAGTGGAAATTGGGAGACCTGACTCCAGAGATTGGCCTCTAATTCCCCAAAGGGAAAACTTTAGTGGGAGATGAGGGACCTTCTCCCATAGATTTCCGCGGCGGGAAATAGCACCCATCCAAAGAAAGTGCTTGAAAGCGAAAGCGCCATAGAGTAAACAAAAGCTGTCACGAAAAACTGCCGCATCGGTTAGCCATATTGGGCATCATCTTTCCAGACGTTCAATGAGCCGGACACAATGCTCGTCGCCCAAGTCCTTAGATAGACCTTGCTTTGCTATATCGTAGGCTAGATCCTGATTTCCTATATTCAGATAGAGCCAAGCCAACTTGGAGCAGTTGGTGGCATCGAGATCAAAAATATGACGTCTCATTTCCTCTGCAACTCGTTCGATAAGTTGCTGGACTTCATTCGACCAAGATTTCTCGACGCCACGCCCTTTCAATTCTTTGAGATTGTTATTTATTCGATTAGCAACTACGCCGAATGTCTCAGGAGTAGCCATAGGAAGCATGGCCACTTCGCTAAGAGCATGAACTTCGCCTACTGGGTCGTCATCCGCATGACAAATATCTGCCAGCCAATACCAAGCATACTCCTTCTCTGCCGCTTCAGAACTCTCGAGATAGCGTCGAATGTAACTCTTCACACGGCTATTATCTGGATTTTTCTGCTCCGACAGAAGGGTCGCGACCCTCAAAAATGCCTTAGGGACCCTTGTCCCAAGGTATTCTAAAACTGGCAAGAAAGATTCAAGTGCCCCGGGGTCTTCGCTCGCCCGCGAAGCCGCCGCAGCAACCAGCCTGTCAATTCTGGGCATCACCCCATGTCGCGAAGAGTCACGACTTCCAGCACCGAACTCCATCAACAGCTTTCGATCAAGCTCCACGGCGACTTTGAATGGGCTTACCTCTAACTTTCGACGACCAAAGCTTGCGGCCGCCAAAGGCACACCGATGAATGCTTGCTCTTCCTCCTTATTCACGACTTCCTCAACTAGCGAATATCTTCGAAGCTCATCAATCGCACCCGAGACATTGAATCGTTCGTTGTCAGGCCGCAAGGCTACCGCTTCCACAGCAATAGATGGAACGAATGCTCGCCAACTAGAAAGAAGGAGAAATATTCTTTGCCCGGATGGGCTCAGCCCGGCATACGTTCTTTCAAATAATGCGAGCAGCAATTGGTCGGCGCCCGCAATAATTCGCTCTGGCGTTACCGCGCGCCCTTCCTTAGCAACTTGCCCAAGCAAAATCTTTATTACATAGGGATGCCCGTCCGATTCATCAATAAGCTTCTGGGTATAAGCATCACTGACTATGTCTGATATCCCCAGACGTCTTGCCTCCTGCACCACTAACTGTCTTGCCTCTGAGTCGCTCATCCCGGTTATCTCAATTGGGAAATCGCCATGAAATTCCCTAAATCGGGTAGTAATTAGCACTTTGTTTGGGTGCCTTAAATGCGTATCAACCCATCGAAAAATTTCAACTGGATCCTCAACGGTTTCAAAATTATCAAGAATAAAAAGAGTCTTTCCTGCTGCGCCTTCAGCGAGACATCGCTCGAAAAATTTTTGCGGCTCAAACCCCTTCTGGCGATACTCTGGAGGCTCCATCAACTCTACTATAGATCTTGAAATAGATTCTTTTGTCACGACTTTCGGCCTGACAGGCTTTGGTCCATTGTCAAGAAGATCAACATCACGAGAACTCATCCAAAGCACTACGTCATATGGACACTCTTCAGATTTCGCGAGAGACTCAACAACAACCAGCGTCAATGTGGTTTTTCCTATCCCCCCCGGCCCAGTCAGGGTAATAATTGGATGCCTTTCTAGCTTTAGCAATTGCTCCCGTAATAATTTCTCGAGCTCTTCACGTTTAATATGGCCTCGCGCTAGATCAGGCAAATTGGTAAAAGTATTTCCAAGTTGGTCAAGCTTTTCATTTCCCTCTGTATGACTAGCAGGCAACCGCCCAGGCGGGCTTGACCAAGCAGATCCGGATTTCCGCGAAACCTCATCCGTTATTAGCGACAAAACTTCAAACTCATCAGACTTAAAATTTCCATTTGGCAAAAATATATCTTCAACCCCAGGACCACTAAAAACAAGCGGCACGCAATGAAATCCGTCGATATATATATATACACCGCCTGGAAGAAGGATATCTTTCGACCTCTTCAGATGCTCAAATTGCAGCCCCTCACCCATCATGGGGGATACGCGGTATTTTCCAGTAAGATTTTGATACAAGTGCACCCAGTCACACTTGAATATTTCGCAATTATCCCAAAGCAAAATTATTACTTCATTTAGAATTGGGCATATTTCATTACATGTCTCGGTCGTAATTGCTCCGTGCCCCCTAGTTCGATTCCGAACCGCCACAAAGAATTCGAAGAATTGTCTCAGCGCAACCTTGTTGCCAATTTTTGCGGGTAAACCCAACCTCTCTGCAATAGTTGAAATTCTCTTCACCACAGAGAATCGCCAATCTCCTTCCTGTACACGCTCTGTAAGGTCACGTGTAACATGCAGGGTTTGAGGACGAAAAAATTGTGCCGAAGGCCCTGTCAATGTGGATTGCAGTACACCAACCCACTCGCCAATACCATTTGCACGAACTAGAGCATATTCGAGAGAATAGCGGTTACGGTCTGCATCGTCGCCTAGACAGGACATGACACCTGAAACCACTATTTTTGTTATGTATTCTATTTCAAACAGCAAGGCGTAGTAGTAAGCTATATCGCCCTCATCCATATCAAAGGCGACACGGGAGCGAATCTTTTCTCTTAGTGGTCCCGCACTCATTCAGCAATCTCCTAAAACTATAAAGTTATGCTCAAAGCCTCTAGGGCGAAGACACATATCCACTTGACTAACTTTCATCTGTGATTAATGGATTCTGTGAATCACTAGGCAATTCTTCAGTTCTTGCCTGTGTCCTCCAGACTATCTCTGTAATCTCTTTGACCCGATCGACAATTGGTTTCGCATCCTCTCCAAGCTTGCGCAGAACGACCCCCGCATCCCCAATCATGCCCCAAAATCTGTCCAGGTCTGATACCTTCTTATGCAGTTCAGACTGGAGCCTCTCTAAGCGTTTAAGCAAGCGCTGCTTATGCTCCTCTTCTAAAATTTGGTTAGCTGATATTTCTTTTCTAAGCTCGTCAACTAGCGACTGGATTCTATCCAAGTCTCCCTGGCTGAACTCGAAGCAGAAAGTCGCATTCAGCGCAACTTTATATTTGCTCTTGAAAGAGTCGATCTTTATCTGTGTTGCGTGCCCCTCAAACTCATATTTCACATTATGGATGAATTCGAAAAGGCTAGCGGAGTTGGCCTGGATGTCGCCAGACTGCTCCTTGATCTGGAAATGTGAAAGAAGCCCTTTGGCTTCTATCAGTGCCTCAATAAGCGCCGACGCTTCAATAAGGATTTGTAAGTGGTGCTTCTCCCAGCCATCATCTGGCGGTGTTCGCTCTATATATTCAATAGCTTCATTAGCCACGTCGACAATCCCCTGAATTGGATTGTCCTCAGCAGCCTTAATGAACTCATCATCAAAAATCATTGATTCACCATCGATATCGTCAGTTCCACAGAAGAAATCTCGCAGCGGCACACGAAGTGGCTCCAGTGCCAGGTGGATGTCTGCCACCCCATTCGTGGATACTTCGGGCTCTGATGCCCAATCCCTGGAGGGAGTCTATCGCGACGATAAAGCTCGACAAGCTCCACGATTCTCGCTACTACTAGGGGGCACTCTTAGGGGGTACTCTCAAAATTTTTCTGGTGGGCAAAGCTCCACCTTCATCGTATGAAACAAGGCTTCCACTATCGCACATTGAGTGGATTGCCCTTCCAGCTCATGCTGCGCCCCCCACCCGCTGTGTTGAGCACATCTGTAACCATGCGCGGCGTACTTGATATCTTGATCAAAATGGAAGAAACAATCAGGTGACAGCCTTCCGCGCAGCAACACCATGCGCAGCGCGCTCTTGGTCAGTTCACAGGGGAGCTTTTAGCTCGGCTACCAGCTCACAAGTCGGCGACTGATCAGATCGACTACCACTGTCTAGCAAGGCGATCCCTTACTGGTCTTGATGCAAGTGAAATCGCCCGCCCAATACACACCCTAAACCTCACGCACGCTACCGCCCTACCCGACATCCCACGCATCATCCCATGCAGTGGCGAGCATCATGATTTTTTCAGCATTTTGATAGCGTAGCGGGCGGCGCCTCTATTGGGCGCTTGTCCGGCATGCCAGTAACCCTGCACTGATACTGCCTCGCCGGAAATGTGATGGCAAGCACACAAACAAAAACGCCACCCGAAGGTGGCGTTCTCGCTTGGGGCTGAAGAAGCGCTTACTTACGCTTCAGCGGCCTCTTTCATGGACAGCTTGATGCGGCCACGCTGATCCACGTCCAGCACCTTCACCTTGATCACGTCGCCTTCCTTGACGTAATCGGTGACTTTCTCCACACGCTCCTGGGCGATCTGGGAAATGTGCAGCAGACCTTCGGTGCCCGGGAAGATTTCGACGAAGGCGCCGAAGTCCACGGTGCGGGTCACTTTTCCCTGGTAGATCTCGCCCACTTCCGGCTCCGCCGTCAGGCCTTCGATCTTGGCCACAGCAGCGGCGGCCAGGTCGCGGGTTTCGGCGTACACCTTCACGGAGCCGTCGTCTTCGATATCGATATTGGCGTTGAACTCTTCGCACAGGGCGCGAATGGTGGCGCCGCCTTTACCGATCACGTCGCGGATCTTGTCCGGGTTGATCTTGATGGTCAGCAGGGTCGGTGCATTCGCGGACAGCTCGGTGCGCGACTGGCTGATCACCTTGTTCATTTCACCCAGAATGTGCAGGCGGCCATCGCGTGCCTGGTTCAGGGCGGTTTCCATGATCTCTTCGGTGATGCCCTGGATCTTGATGTCCATCTGCAGGGCGGTCACGCCTTTCTCGGTACCGGCTACCTTGAAGTCCATGTCGCCGAGGTGATCTTCGTCACCCAGGATGTCAGACAGCACGGCGAAGCGGCCGTCTTCTTCCTTCACCAGGCCCATGGCGATACCGGCCACCGGGGCCTTGATCGGCACACCAGCGTCCATCAGGGCGAGGGAGGTGCCGCACACAGAGGCCATGGAGGAGGAGCCGTTGGACTCGGTGATTTCCGACACCACGCGGATGGCGTAGGGGAAGTCGGTCTCGCTGGGCAGCACGGCTTGCACGCCGCGGCGGGCCAGGCGGCCGTGGCCGATTTCACGACGCTTGGGGGAGCCGACCATGCCGGTTTCGCCCACGCAGTACGGGGGGAAGTTGTAGTGCAGCATGAAGCGGTCCTGGCGTGAACCTTCCAGGGCGTCGATCAACTGGGCGTCGCGCATGCCGCCCAGGGTGGCGACCACGATGGCCTGGGTTTCGCCACGGGTAAAGATGGCGGAGCCGTGGGCTTTCGGCAGGGCTTTTACGGCCACGTCGATGGCGCGCACGGTGCTCTGGTCGCGGCCGTCGATACGCGGTTTGCCGGACACAATGGCTTCGCGCACGATGGCTTTTTCCAGCTTGCCGAACAGGCTGCTGATTTCGCCTTTCTCGGGGGCGCCTTCTTCGCCGGTGGCGAAGGCTTCCACGGCTTCGGCTTTCAGCTCACCCACGCGGGTGTAGCGGGCCATCTTGTCGGTGATGGTGTAGGCCTCGGCCAGGGGGGCGCTGAAGCGCTCCTTGATCTGGGCATACAGGGCTTCGTTGGTCTGGGCCGGGGTCCACTCCCACTTGGGGGTGCCGACTTCGGCGGCGAATTCATTGATCGCCTTGATCGCCGTCTGCATTTCCATGTGGCCGAACAGGACGCCGCCGAGCATCTGGTCTTCGGTCAGTTCTTTGGCTTCGGATTCCACCATCAGGACGGCGGCTTCGGTGCCGGCGACGACCAGGTCCAGCTCGGACTCTTTCAGTTCGGAGTAGCGCGGGTTCAGTTCGTACATGCCGTTGCGGAAGCCAACGCGCGCGGCGCCAATCGGGCCTGCGAAGGGGATGCCGGAAATGGCCAGGGCGGCAGAGGTGCCGAGCATGGCGGCGATATCCGGATCAGCGTCCTTGTCGGTGGACATGACGGTCGCGATCACCTGGACTTCGTTCATGAAGCCTTTCGGGAACAGCGGGCGGATCGGGCGATCGATCAGGCGGCAGGTCAGGGTCTCTTTTTCAGAGGGGCGGCCTTCGCGCTTGAAGAAGCCACCGGGAATGCGGCCTGCGGCGTAGGTCTTTTCCTGATAGTTGACGGTCAGGGGGAAGAAGCCTTTGCTCGGGTCAGCTTCTTTCTTGCCCACCACGGTGACCAGCACAGCGGTGTCGCCGATGGTGACCATGACAGCGCCGGTAGCCTGGCGAGCCAGGCGGCCCGTCTCAAGCACGACCGTGTCACGGCCATACTGGAATTCCTTGCGTACAGTTTTAAACATATCTCTCGTCTCTTCTCTCGTCTCTTCTCAACAACGTTCAACAGCTTCCAACAACCAGCGCCAGCACCCCGTATAAACAACAAAAGCCCGGGGCTACCGAGCTTTTGTCGAGAACACCATCGTGGCGTGGGTCCGGTCTTAGCGACGCAGGCCCAGGCGCTCGATCAGTTGCGCGTAGCGCGTCAGATCCTTCTTCGCCAGGTAGTCCAGCAGCTTGCGGCGCTGGTTTACCATGCGGATCAGGCCGCGGCGGCCATGGTGATCTTTCTTGTGGCTCTTGAAGTGGTCCTGCAGGCCGTTGATGTTGGCGGTCAGCAGGGCAACCTGGACTTCAGGGGAGCCGGTATCGCCGTCTTTCTGGCCATACTCTTTCAGGATCTGGGCTTTCTGCTCAGCAGTCAGTGACATGTCTCTCTCCAAATATGCGCAATATCGAGTCGCGGTCAGCCATGCATATTTATAGCTGCCGCCGGGTTATGCCGTCTGGGCGACCAGTCGGCGAGGGGCGATCATACCATCTTCCTGTACCTCTCCGACACCCAGAAATGCACCGGATTCGGCGTTATACAGGGTCACCATGCCGTCGCGGGGGCGGTCGGCGGCCATCACGGGCTGGCCCTGGCACAGGTAGAAGGCCGCGTCGCGGCCCAGCTTCACCTGGGGCCAGTCAGCCACGGCGGTTTCTACCGGCAGCAGGCGGGCGTCGAGGGCCTCGAAGCCGCCCTCTTCCTTCAGGCTGCCCAGTTCGTCCAGGGTCAGCATGCCGTCGGTGGGATAAGGCCCGGCGGACAGGCGCCGCAGCAGGGTCACGTGGGCGCCGCAGCCCAGGGCCTCGCCCAGGTCTTCCACCAGGCTGCGCACGTAGGTGCCTTTGGTGCAGTCCACTTCGAAATGCAGGTCGTCGCCGTCCTGGCCCAGCACCTCAAGGCGGTGAATGGTCACCTGGCGCGGCTGGCGCTCCACCTCGATGCCCTGGCGGGCCAGCTTGTAAAGGGGCTGGCCCTGGTGCTTGATGGCGGAATACATGGACGGAATCTGTTCGATGTCGCCCAGGAAGGTCATCAGGGTGCGTTCCACGGTGGCGGCGTCGGCGGTCACCGGGCGGGTGTCGCGCACTTCGCCATCGGCGTCGCCGGTGTCGGTGGTCACGCCCAGGCGGGCGGTCACGCGGTAGGACTTGTCGGCGTCCAGCAGGTACTGGCTGAACTTGGTGGCTTCACCGAAGCAGATGGGCAACATGCCGGTGGCCAGCGGGTCCAGGCTGCCGGTGTGGCCAGCCTTGGCGGCGGCAAACAGGCGCTTGACCACTTGCAGGGCGCCGTTGCTGGTCACGCCGGGGGGCTTGTCCAGCAGCAGAATGCCATTGATGTCGCGTCCACGGCGTTTTCTGGCCACGGGCGGGGCTCCTTATCGTGTGCGGGCTGGCGTACCTGAATCAGCGCTGCGGATCGGCGTCGCTGTCGTTATCGTTCTGGTCGTCGGCCGGGTCCTGGATCAGGTCGCGGTCTTCGGCGCGGGCCTGGTCGATCAGGCTGGACAGGCGGCTGGCCTGTTCCGGCAGCTTGTCGTAATGAAAACGCAGGCGTGGCGTGGTCCGGGTGTTCAGGTCTTTCGCCAGTTGGCTGCGCAGAAAGCCTGCGGCGTTGCCGAGCACGGCTTCGGCCTGGGCGCCGTCTTCGGCGTCCTGGCCCAGCAGGGTGAAATAGACATCGGCCCAGGACAGATCGCGGGCCACGCGCACCTGCTGCACGGTGACCAGACCCAGCCGCGGGTCCTTGACCTCGCGGCGGATCACTTCGGCCAGCTCACGCTGGATATAGTCACCAATGCGGTCGGTGCGCTGAAAGCCCTGCGGGCGACGATGCCGGCTCATGAATGCAGCACCCTTACAGTGAACGCTCTACAACACGCACTTCGAAGACTTCGATCTTGTCGCCTTCCTTCACGTCGTTGTAGCTCTTCACTGCCAGACCACATTCCATGCCGTTGCGCACTTCGGGCACGTCTTCCTTGAAGCGGCGCAGGGATTCCAGCTGGCCTTCGAACACCACCACGTCGTCGCGCAGTACGCGGATCGGCAGGTTCCGGCGCAGCGTGCCTTCCACCACCATACAACCCGCCACGGCACCGAACTTGGAGCTGCGGAACACGTCGCGCACCTCGGCCACCCCGACGATTTCTTCGCGGTGTTCCGGGTCCAGCAGGCCACTCATGGCCTTCTTCACGTCGTCGATCAGCTCGTAGATGATGCTGTAGTAACGCAGGTCCATGCCTTCGCGTTCGCACAATTTCTTGGCGGCGGAATCAGCACGCACATTGAAGCCCAGCAGCACCGCTTCGGAGGTCATGGCCAGGTTGACGTCGGATTCGTTGATCGCGCCAACGCCTGCGGTCACGATGTTGACCTTCACTTCGTCGGTGTTCATGTCGCTCAGGGCGCCCAGCAGGGCTTCCAGAGAACCGCGCACGTCGGTCTTGAGCACGATATTGACCTGCTTGGCTTCTTTCTCGCCCATGGTCTCGAACAGGTTTTCCAGTTTCGAGGCCTGTGCGCGCTTGAGCTTCAGGTCGCGATCGCGAATCTGGCGGAACTCGGCCACTTCGCGGGCTTTCTTCTCGTCAGCCACCACCAGGAACTGCTCGCCGGATTCTGGCGCGCCGTCTAGGCCGAGGATCTCCACCGGAATGGAGGGGCCGGCTTCGGTAATCGGTTTGCCGTTCTCGTCAGCCATGGCACGGTTGCGGCCGAAATGCGCGCCCGCCAGCACCATGTCGCCCACTTTCAGGCGGCCTTCCTGAATCAGCACCGAAGTCACCGGGCCACGGCCTTTCTCGATGCGGGATTCGATCACGACACCCCGCGCCGGGCCGACCGGCACGGCTTTCAGTTCGAGCAGTTCGGCTTGCAGCAGGATGGCGTCGAGCAGATCGTCCACGCCCAGGCCGGTATGTGCGGACACATACTGGAACTGGTAATCGCCGCCCCACTCTTCCGAGATGATGCCGAGCTGCGACAGGTCGTTCTTGACGCGATCCGGGTCAGCGCTTTCCTTGTCCATCTTGTTGACGGCAATGATCAGCGGCACACCGGCGGCCTTGGCGTGATTAATGGCTTCTTCGGTCTGCGGCATCACGCCGTCGTCGGCGGCCACCACAATCACCACGATGTCGGTGGCCTGGGCACCGCGTGCCCGCATGGCGGTAAACGCCGCGTGGCCGGGGGTATCCAGGAACGAGATCATGCCCTTGTCGGTGTCTACGTGGTAAGCACCAATATGCTGGGTAATGCCGCCAGCTTCGCCTTCGGCCACCTTGGCGCGGCGGATGTAATCCAGCAGCGAGGTCTTGCCGTGGTCAACGTGGCCCATGATGGTCACCACCGGGGCGCGCGGCTGCGGCTCGTCGGTGTATTGCACCAGGTTGGCCAGATCGTCTTCCAGGCTCTGCTCTTCGCCTTTCACGGCTCTCGGCTTGTGGCCCATTTCTTCCACCAGCAGCATCGCCGTTTCCTGGTCGATATGCTGGTTCACGGTGGCCATCTCGCCCATCTTCATGAGCGTGCGCATCACTTCCCGCGCCTTGATGTTCATGCGCTGGGACAGGTCGGCCACCGTAATGGTTTCCGGAACTTCAACTTCGTACACCATTTTCTCCGTCGGGCTCTTGAAGCCGTGTTCCTTGTGGAAGGAACTCTTCATCTGGCCGTGTGCCACGACATTGCGGGTTTGTTGGGAGCCCGGGCGGCGGCGGCGGCGCTTGGTGGTGCGCTCTTCGTCACGCCAGCTTGCTTCCATCGCCTCGGTGACGATGCCGGAACCGGTCTCGATTTCTTCAGGCGCCTTCTCGGGCTCCTGCTGGCCGCGCTTTTCCAGCTCTTCGGCCATGCGGCGGGCTTCTTCCGCCGTGCGGCGTGCCGCTTCTTCCTCAGCCTTCTTGCGGGCTTCGGCTTCCTGCTTGCGGCGCTGTTCTTCCGCTTCGCGCTTGCGGCGTTCTTCTTCCTCCCGCTTGGCGCGTTCTTCCGGGGTTTCGTCCTTCGGCGGCTCGGCTTTCTTCACGCTGCCCTTGGGCACGGAGACCCGCTTGCTCTTGTCGTCCGCTTTCTTGTCGGCGCTGGCGTCAGCGGCCTCGGGCTCTTCGCCACCGGCTTCGCGGGCGGCTTGCGCCTCCGCGGCAGCACGCTCGGCTTCGCGGCGGGCGATCGCTTCTTCTTCAGCTTTCTTGCGGGCGTCTTCCTCGGCCTTGCGGGCAGCGGCTTCTGCTTCCAGGCGCTCGCGCTCGGCACGCTCTTGCTCTTCGCGCTCGCGTTCCTGCTCTTCGATCACAGAGCGCTTCACATAGGTACGCTTCTTGCGCACTTCCACCGCCACGGTCTTGGCCTTGCCAGACGCGCCCGTGGTCTTGATGGTGCTGGTGCTCTTGCGCTTGAGGGTGATTTTCTGGGGTTCGGCACTCGGGGTGCCATGTGCGCGGCGCAGGAACGCCAGCAGCGTCTGCTTCTGGTCATCGGACACGGCGTCTTCCGCACCACCATGCGGCAAGCCCGCTTCTTTCATCTGCTTGAGCAGGGTATCTACCGGTGTCCCGACGATCTCTGCCAATTTCTTTACGGTCGTTTCTGCCATATCAGCCAACCCATCTCCTGTCCGCCTGGCGAGACCGGCGCGGCATCTGTGCCTGCTGCCGGTGTCGCGGCCCGAACAGCCTCAACGCCATCCGGGAATTCATTACGCGCCATGACTGACCCCGGTTATTGTCGCCAACCGGGCGGGCGTGGTGCGCCCGTTGTTGCGGTAGCCACCTCAGTTGCCAGCGTTTTCCTCGGCAAACCAGGGCGCCCGGGCGGTCATGATCAGCTGCGCGGCGCGTTCTTCGTCCAGACCTTCGATGTCCAGCAGGTCGTCTACGGCCTGCTCGGCCAGGTCTTCCATGGTCACGATGCCCTGAGCCGCCAGTTTCATGGCCAGCTCGCGGTCCATGCCTTCCATCGTCAGCAGGTCTTCTGCCGGTCCGGCGTTTTCCAGCTGCTCTTCGGACGTCAGCGCCCGAGTCAGCAGCACGTCCTTGGCGCGCTGGCGCAGTGCCTCAACGATATCCTCGTCGAAACCCTCGATGGCCAGCATTTCTTCCATCGGCACATAGGCCACTTCTTCCAGCGTGCTGAAGCCTTCTTCCACCAGCACACCGGCAACGTCTTCGTCCACGTCCAGATCGGCCATAAAGCGCTCCAGCGCTTCCTGGCTTTCCGCCAGCTGTTTCTCCTGGGCGGCGTCCAGGGTCATCACGTTCAGTTCCCAGCCGGTCAGCTCGGAGGCCAGGCGGATGTTCTGGCCGCCACGGCCGATGGCCTGAGCCAGTGCCGATTCGTCTTCCACCGCCACGTCCATGGCGTGGCGCTCTTCGTCCACCACAATGGAGGCCACTTCAGCGGGCTGCATGGCGTTGATCACCAGCTGTGCGGGGTTGTCGTCCCACAGCACGATGTCGATCCGCTCACCGGCCAGTTCGTTGGACACGGCCTGCACGCGCGCACCGCGCATACCCACACAGGCGCCCACCGGGTCGATCCGCTGGTCGTTGGTTTTCACGGCGATCTTGGCGCGCGAACCCGGATCGCGGGCCGCGCCCTTGATCTCGATCAGCTCTTCACCGATCTCCGGCACTTCAATCTTGAACAGCTCGATCAGCATTTCCGGCGCGGCGCGGCTGGCAAACAGCTGCGGGCCACGGTTTTCCGGGTTCACGCCGGACAACCAGGCGCGGATGCGGTCGTTCTGGCGCACGGCTTCACGCGGGATCATCTGGTCGCGGGTAATCAGCGCCTCGGCGTTGCCGCCCAGGTCCAGAATAATGCTGTCGCGGGTCGCTTTCTTGACGGTGCCGCTGATCAGCTCGCCAATGCGGTCACGGTATTCTTCGATGATCTGGGCGCGCTCGGCTTCGCGTACCTTCTGCACGATCACCTGTTTGGCGGTCTGGGCAGCGATACGGCCAAAGGCCACGGATTCGATTTCCTCGGCCCAGGTGTCACCGATCTGCAACGAGGTGTCCTGCTCGTGGGCTTCGTCGAGGGTCAGCTGGCGGCCGAATTCATACAGCTCTTCGTCGGGCACCACATGCCAGACGCGATAGGTGCGGTAGTCGCCGCTCACGCGATCGATGTGCACGCGCACTTCGACATCTTCTTCCTTGAAGCGCTTCTTGGTCGCTGCCGCCAGCGCCAGCTCGATCGCTTCAAAGATGACGTCACGGCTGACGCCTTTCTCGTTGGAGACTGTTTCCGCTACCAGCAAAATCTCTTTGTTCATGGCCGGGCCTTTACAAAGACTGTAAGTGTCATCCTTTCAGATCAAAATCGGGCACGATGTTCGCCCGGTCGACCTGTGCGAAAGGAACGTCCAATACCTCACCATCCACGGTCAGGCTCAGGGTGTCCCCGCTCACGGCGGTGATTTCCGCAGTGAGTTTGCGGCGGTTCTTTACCGGCGCCAGCAAACGCACTTGCGCCCGCTCGCCGATATAGCGCTGCCACTGTTCCAGTGTAAACAGGGGGCGTTCCATGCCGGGGGACGACACTTCCAGGGTGTATTCACCGCTGATCGGGTCTTCCACATCCAGCACGCCGCTCACCTGATGGCTGACTGCCGCGCAGTCATCCACCGTGATGCCCTGCTCACGATCGGTGTCGATGTACAGGCGCAGCACGGCTCCACGACCCTGAATATATTCCAGGCCCCAGAACTCATAGCCCATCCCCTCCACCGTGGGAGCAAGCAGGCTGTGCAATTGTTCCGCCTTTCGCGACATCGTCATCCTCATGCGCGCCACCCTGCGGCGGCACCAAACAAAAAGCCCCTGCTAGAGGGGCTTTCTGTTACAGAACCTGCGAGCAGCCACAGGCCTGTCTGTTAAGTGGTAGCGGGGGCAGGATTCGAACCTACGACCTTCGGGTTATGAGCCCGACGAGCTACCAGACTGCTCCACCCCGCATCAAAACTGGCCGCAAATCCTAATGATTATTGGCACTTATGTCAAACGATTCCACGAAAGTTTGACATAAAACTTTCCGTTTACTGCCGCCCGAACCGGGCCGGTGCGCGTGCGCACCGAGAAAACAAACAATGGTGCCGAAGGCGGGACTTGAACCCGCACGAGCTAGGCTCACTACCCCCTCAAGATAGCGTGTCTACCAATTCCACCACTTCGGCAAAACCGTCCCGGCTTACTGCCGCTCTTCCGGGGCCGGGGATTCTACCTCAGGCACCAGCGAGTCTGTAGCACTTTCTGCGCCCGGCACGTCACCTTCAGGAATGCCTTCCGGAATGGTGCCGTCCAGATCACGGGCCCAGTCCGGCACTTCGGACTCTTCCTGCTGGATGCGCTCAAGCACCGGCAGGGCCGAACCGTCGTCAGACGACAGCTGGCGCGCATGCCAGGCCAGGGCCAGGCTGGTGAGCATGAACACGGTCGCCAGCACCGCCGTGGTCCGGGTCAGGAAGCTGGAGGAACCGCTGCTGCCAAAGACCGTGGACGAGGAGGCGCCACCACCAAACGAAGCGCCGGCGTCGGCGCCCTTGCCGTGCTGGATCAGTACCAGGCCGATCAGGGCCAGGGCCGTCAGCACGTGCACAATGTGAAGAACTATATCCATAAAAAGTCTGCTACTGCGCTAGAGAGATGCCACCTGGCAAATGGCCAGAAAACTGTCTGCGTCCAGTGACGCCCCGCCAATCAGGCCGCCATCAATATCGGGCTCGGCCAACAAAGAGGCGGCATTATCCGCCTTTACACTGCCGCCGTAAAGGACGCGCGTGGCCGCAGCCACCCCGGCATCCTGTCGCGCCAGCCGCTGGCGGATGAAAGCATGCACCGCCTGGGCCTGTTCGGGGCTGGCGGTGAGGCCGGTGCCAATAGCCCAGACCGGCTCATAGGCGATCACGGCCTGGTGGAAAGCCGCCACGCCCGCCGTCTCCAGCACCGCATCAAGCTGCCGCCCCACCACGCTGTCGGTCTGCCCGGCCTCGCGCTCGGCCTGGCTTTCGCCCAGACACAGCACTGGCACCAGCCCGGCCGCCTGGGCGCGCTGGAACTTGGTCGCCACCACGGCGTCGGTCTCGCCATACAGGCTGCGGCGCTCGGAATGGCCCACCAGCACATAGCGGCAACCGAATTCCGCCAGCATCTCGCCCGCCACCTCGCCGGTGAAGGCACCTTCTGCCTGCTCCGCCAGATTCTGCGCACCGAGAGCCACCGGCGTGCCGGTCAGCGTCTGCTGCAGCACGCCCAGATACGGGTAGGGCGGGCACAGGGCCAGCTCCACACCGTGTGGCGCGCCCGCTGCGATGCGGGCGGCCAGTTCGCGGGCCATATCCAGTCGGCCATGCATTTTCCAGTTACCGGCTACTAACGGGGTACGCACGCCGATCTCCTTGTTGTGGTGTTGTTGATGCAGGATTGTTGATGACGCTCAGGCGATGTCCTG
Organism: Isoalcanivorax indicus; assembly: GCF_003259185.1. Taxonomy (NCBI): domain Bacteria; kingdom Pseudomonadati; phylum Pseudomonadota; class Gammaproteobacteria; order Oceanospirillales; family Alcanivoracaceae; genus Isoalcanivorax; species Isoalcanivorax indicus. Next base: position 197,570 of record NZ_QGMP01000003.1, on the reverse strand, counting down.
CTGCACCACCGCCGCCAGGTCTTCGCATACGCTCTGTACCAGCGCGGCGTCTTCACCCTCGACCATCACCCGGATCAGCGGTTCGGTGCCAGAGGGGCGCAGCAGCACGCGGCCCTTGCCAGCCAGGCGCTGTTCCGCCGCCGCCACGGCCTGGCGCACGCTGTCACGCTCGACCGCGCCATCACGGTTGGCGCCGCGCACATTGATCATCACCTGGGGCATCTTCTCCATGCCGGCACAGGCTTCGCGCAGGCTGCAGCCACGATGCTGCAGGGCCGCCAGCACCTGCAGGGCCGACACCACACCGTCGCCGGTGGTGGTGCAATCCAGGCAGATGATATGGCCGGAGGATTCACCGCCCAGCAGCCAGCCGTGCTTGTCCATGGTTTCGATCACGTAGCGGTCGCCCACCTTGGCGCGCAGCAGCGGGATCTTCTCGCGCTGCAGGGCCACCTCCAGGCCGAAGTTGGACATCAGGGTGCCCACCGCGCCCCCTTCCAGCAGGTCACGGCGCTTGCGATCGGTGGCAAGGATATACAGCAGCTGGTCGCCGTCAACCAGATTGCCCTGGTCGTCGACCATCAGGACGCGGTCCGCGTCGCCGTCGAAGGCGATGCCCAGATCGGCGTTGTGCTGCCGTACCGCTGCCACCAGCGCTTCCGGATGGGTGCTGCCGCAGTCGCGATTGATGTTCAGGCCGTCGGGCTGGGCGGCCAGGGAAATCACGGTGGCGCCCAGCTCGTCCAGCACGTCCGGGGCGATGTGGTAGGCGGCGCCGTTGGCGCAGTCCACCACGATCTTCAGGCCGCGCAGGTTCAGGCGCGCCAGGACCGTGCTTTTGCAGAATTCGATATAGCGGCCGCGGGCATCATTGATGCGCCGCACTTTGCCGAGGGAATCGGCATTGACCATGCGCATCTCTTCATCCAGACGCGCCTCAATGGCAGCCTCGATGGCGTCCGGCAACTTGCGGCCGTTGGCGCCGAAAAACTTGATGCCGTTGTCGGTGTAGGGGTTATGCGAGGCGGAGATCACGATGCCCGCCTGGGCATGGAAGGTATGGGTCAGGTAGGCGATGGCCGGGGTCGGCATGGGGCCGAGCAGCAGCACATCCACGCCCGCGGCGGAAATGCCGGCCTCCAGGGCCGACTCGAACATGTAGCCGGAAATGCGGGTGTCCTTGCCAATCAGGATCTTGCTCTGGCCTTGCTCGGCCAGCACCGACCCGGCGGCCCAGCCCAGGCGCAGCACGAAATCCGGAGTAATGGGGTACTCACCCACGGTACCGCGTATGCCGTCGGTGCCAAAATACTTGCGCGTCATTGCTGTCACATCCTCTTGTCGTGGGTGCTGTCGCCATGCAGCACCGCCCAGGCCATCCGCAGGGCATCCACGGTCTCGCGCACATCATGCACCCGCACGATCTGCGCGCCTCGCTCCACCGCCATCACGGCCAGTGCCAGGCCGCCCGCCAGGCGTTCGTCCACGGGGCGATCCAGGGCCTGACCAATCATCGACTTGCGCGACATCCCCACCAGCAGGGGCAGCCCGAGGGCATGCAGCCGGTCGAGTTCGCGCAACAGGCGCAGATTATGCGCCAGGGTCTTGCCAAAACCGAAGCCCGGATCCAGCAGCAGGCGCTCGCGCGGGATACCCGCCGCCTCACAGGCCATGACCCGATCTGCCAGAAACGCGCTGACCTCGGCCACCACATCCTCGTACTGCGGCGCCTTCTGCATGGTGTCCGGCTGGCCCTGCATATGCATCAGGCACACCGGCAGGCCGCTGGCGGCCGCAGCCGCCAGGGCTCCCGGGCGTTGCAGGGCGCGCACATCGTTGATCAGGCCCGCCCCGGCACGGGCGCCTTCGGTCATGACCGCCGGGGTACTGGTGTCCAGGGAGATGACCCCGTCCAGCTCGGCGGCAATGGCCTCGACCACGGGGATGACCCGGTCCAGCTCTTCCTGGGGGCTCACAGGGGCGGCACCGGGGCGGGTGGATTCGCCGCCGATATCGATGATCGCGGCGCCGTCGGCCAGCATCTCGCTGGCACGGCGCAGGGCCGCATCACGGCCGCTGAAGCGGCCGCCATCAGAAAAGGAATCGGGGGTCACATTGAGCACCCCCATAACGACAGGCGCGGACAGTGTCAGTGTCCGCGCCCCGCAGTTCAGTTCAGTCATCAACTGCCGTCAGTGCTCAGTGGGTGTTGGCCGGGCCACCGATTGGCCCATCACCCTTGGGTTTGTCGCCGGCGTCTGCGCTCGCGTCCGCGTCGGCGTCGCCGCCCTCGGCATCAGCGACCTTGGTGCCGGTGCCGCTGCCCGGATTCTGCCAGTCTTTCGGCGGGCGCGGTGTGCGGCCGTTCATGATGTCCTCGATCTGGTCGGCGTCGATGGTCTCGTACAGCATCAGGGCCTGGGCCATGGCCTCGAGCTTGTCGCGGTTCTCGTCCAGAATCACACGCGCCTTTTCATAGCAGCGATCGATGATGGCGCGCACTTCGCGGTCAATTTCTTCCGCGGTCTGCTCGGACACCTGCTTGCGCTGGGACATGCTCTTGCCGAGGAAGACTTCGCCTTCTTCTTCCTCATAGGCCAGCGGGCCCATTTTTTCGGACAGGCCCCACTTGGTCACCATGGCACGGGCCATTTTGGTGGCGCGCTCGATGTCATTGGAGGCGCCGGTGGTGACACCGTCGAAGCCGTTGATCATCTCTTCCGCCAGACGGCCGCCGAACAGGGAGCAGATCATGCTCTCGATGGCGCGCTTGGACTGGCTGTACTTGTCTTCTTCCGGCAGGTACATGGTCACACCCAGGGCGCGGCCACGGGGAATGATCGACACCTTGTAAACCGGATCGTGCTCGGGCACCAGGCGGCCGATAATGGCGTGGCCGGCCTCGTGATACGCGGTGTTGAGCTTTTCTTTCTCGCTCATCACCATGGAGCGGCGCTCGGCCCCCATCAGGATCTTGTCCTTGGCGCGCTCGAATTCTTCCATGCCCACCAGACGCTTGTTGGCACGGGCGGCAAACAGGGCCGCCTCGTTCACCAGGTTGGCCAGGTCAGCACCGGAGAAACCGGGCGTGCCACGGGCAATCAAGCTGGGATTGACGTCGTCGTTCACCGGCACGCTGCGCATATGCACCTTGATGATCTGTTCGCGACCCCGCACGTCGGGCAGCGGCACCACCACCTGGCGGTCAAAGCGGCCCGGGCGCAGCAAGGCGGCGTCCAGAACGTCCGGACGGTTGGTGGCGGCAATCACGATGATGCCGTCATTGGCGCCGAAGCCGTCCATTTCCACCAGCAGCTGGTTCAGGGTCTGTTCACGTTCGTCGTGACCGCCACCCAGGCCCGCGCCACGGCTGCGGCCCACGGCATCAATCTCGTCGATAAAGATAATGCAGGGGGCGTGCTTCTTGGCCTGCTCGAACATGTCGCGCACGCGGGACGCACCCACGCCGACAAACATCTCGACGAAGTCGGAACCGGAAATGGAGAAGAAGGGCACGCGGGCTTCACCGGCAATGGCTTTCGCCAGCAGGGTCTTACCGGTACCGGGTGAGCCGACCATCAATACGCCACGGGGAATCTTGCCGCCCAGCCGCTGGAACTTGGCCGGATCACGCAGGAACTCGACCAGCTCTTCCACTTCTTCCTTGGCTTCTTCCACACCGGCCACATCGGCGAAGGTGGTCTTGATCTGGTCTTCAGACAGCAGGCGCGCCTTGCTCTTGCCAAAGGTCATCGGCCCGGCACCGCCCTTGCCGCCGCCCTGCATCTGCCGCATGAAGAAGATGAAGATGGCGAGAATCAGCAGGATCGGCAGGATCGACAGGAACAGCTGGGTCAGGAAGCTCTGACGCTCGGGCTCCTTGCCTTCCACCACGACACGGTTCTGGATCAGGGTCGGCATCAGGTCCAGGTCGGACACTGGCGGCTTCACGGTTTCGAAACGCTGACCGTCGCGGGTCTCACCGCGAATGCGGTAGTCCTGGATTTCCACCCGCGCCACTTCACCGCCTTCCACACGGGAAATGAAGGAGGAATAGTCAATGGTACGCGCCGCAGGCTCGTGATTGACGTTCTGCAGCACCACGTAAAGGACGCCGGCGATCACCATCCAGAGGATGATATTCTTGGTCATGTCGTTCAAGGGACACCTCTCCCTGCTGACGCGGGCGCGCCCGCTAACTCATTGATACATTACACCATCTTGCGGTCCGACCCCAGCAGATACACTTCCGGGGAGCGCGGCCGGCTGGCGGCAGGCTTCCGTGTCACCACTTTGGCAAAGCGCTCGTGAAGATCGCGCCGGTACGCATCGAGCCCTTCGCCTTGAAACACTTTGACCAGAAAACGGCCGTCGGGTGCCAGCACCCGGTCTGCCATGTCCAGCGCCAGTTCGGCCAGATACATGGCACGCGGCTGATCCACGGCCCTGGTACCACTCATATTGGGGGCCATGTCGGACATTACAAGGTCCACCCGGGCGCCATCGAGCGCCGCCAGCAACTGGGTAAACACCGATTCTTCACGAAAATCACCCTGAATGAAGGTGACGTCGGCTATCGCGTCCATAGCCAGGATATCGCTGGCCAGGATACGGCCGCTGCTGCCCATCAGCCGGGCCGCCACCTGCGACCAGCCGCCCGGGGCCGCGCCCAGGTCCAGCACCCGCATACCGGGGCGGAACAGCTTGTCCTTCTCGTGGATTTCCAGCAGCTTGAAGCTGGCGCGCGAGCGGTAGCCCTCTGCCTGGGCACGGGCCACCCACTGGTCGTTGAAGTGCTCCTGGAGCCAGCGGCTACTGCTTTTTGATCTGCCCATATCCGCCTCTACTGTGTAGAATGGCCGCCCGAACCCGGAGACCCGACATGCCCCTGAGCCAGCAAGACAAGCGCCGCTTCAAGACCATTGGTCACCACCTCAAGCCGGTGCTGATCTTCGGCGGCCAAGGCCTGACGGAATCGTTCGTCGAAGAGCTGAACCGCCGCCTGGAAGATCACGAGTTGATCAAAGTGCGCGTGAATGCCGAGACCCGGGATGATCGCAGTGCCGTGGTCGAGGCCCTGTGCGAGACCTCCGGCGCCGAACTGGTGCAGCGGATCGGCAATATCGCCTTGCTGTACCGGGCTGCGAAAAAGCCCAGCCCGAAACTGTCCAACATTCTGCGCGCCCAGCAAGGCTGATACCGGGCGCGCGCGCCTCAGAGGTGTTCGATCTTGTCGATTTCGTACTCGACGACACCGCCCGGGGTTTCGATCTGTACCACGTCACCCTCTTCCTTGCCGATCAGGCCACGGGCAATCGGTGAATTCACCGAAATCTTGCCCAGTTTGATGCTGGCCTCGTCGTCACCCACGATCTTGTAGACCTTCTCTTCGTCGGTATCGACGTTGATGATGGTCACGGTGGTGCCAAACAGCACCTTGCCGGTGGGCGTGATGGCGCGCACATCAATGATCTGCGCCGCACTCAGCTTGCTTTCGATCTCGTTGATACGGCCTTCGCAAAAACCCTGCTCTTCACGCGCAGCGTGATACTCGGCGTTCTCTTTCAGATCGCCGTGTTCGCGGGCTTCCGCAATGGCCTGCACGATGCGCGGACGCTCGACCATCTTGAGGCGCTGCAACTCCTCGCGAAGCGCTTCCGCCCCTTCAACAGTCATGGGCACTCGTTGCATCATTTACCTCCGTTGCCGGCGGCCGCCAGAAGGGCCGCATGCATGTCCTGCAGGCGTCGCACCTGCAGATCGTCGTCGATCTTGAGCGCCTGGCATACAGCCCAGGCGGCGGAAATGGTCGTGGTGTAATACACCTTGTGCTGCAGCGCAGAGCGACGAATGGTGAAGGAGTCGCGTACCGCCTGTTTGCCCTCGGTGGTGTTGATGATCATGCTGATCTCGTCATTCTTGATCATATCCACCACATGGGGGCGGCCTTCAAGCACTTTGTTCACCGGGGTGACACTGATGCCCTCTTCCGCCAGCCGGGCGGCGGTGCCTCGCGTGGCCACCAGCTTGAAGCCCAGCGACTGCAATTCCCGCGCCACTTTAACGGCAGCTTCCTTGTCCACTTCGCGCACCGAAATGAAGGCGGTACCGCTACGCGGCAAGCGCTCGCCTGCCGCCAGGGAGGCCTTGCCGTAGGCTTCCGCAAAGGTGGCGCCCACGCCCATCACTTCGCCGGTGGATTTCATTTCCGGGCCCAGGATCGGGTCCACCTTCGGGAACTTGGCGAAGGGGAACACCGCTTCCTTGACGTTGAAATGCTGCGGCACGATTTCTTTCGTGAAGTGCTGCGCCGCCAGCGAGGTGCCGGCCATGCAACGCGCCGCCACCTTGGCCAGTGACACGCCGATGCACTTGGACACATAAGGCACCGTACGCGAGGCGCGCGGATTCACTTCCAGCACGTAGACGTCATCGCCCTTGACCGCAAACTGCACGTTCATCAGGCCCACTACGCCCAGCTCCAGCGCCATGGCAGCAGTCTGCTCACGCATCACGTCCAGCACATCGCTCTGCAGCGAATACGGCGGCAGCGAGCAGGCGGAATCACCGGAGTGCACGCCCGCCTGTTCGATATGCTGCATGATGCCGCCGATCACCACTTGCGTGCCGTCGCAGACGGCGTCCACGTCCACTTCTACCGCGTCGTCCAGGAAGCGATCCAGCAACACCGGCGATTCGTTGGATACCGACACGGCATTTTTCATGTAGCTGCGCAACTCGTCTTCATTGAAGACGATTTCCATGGCACGACCACCCAGCACATAGGAAGGGCGCACCACCAGCGGGTAACCGATTTCAGCCGCCAGGCGCACGCCGTCTTCGATACTGCGGGCAGTGCGGTTCGGCGGCTGTTTCAGGCCGAGCTTGTTGACCATTTGCTGGAAGCGTTCGCGGTCTTCCGCTTCGTCGATGGCGTCCGGGCTGGTGCCGATAATCGGCACGCCAGCGGCTTGCAGGGCACGCGCCAGCTTCAGCGGCGTCTGGCCGCCGTACTGCACGATCACGCCCTTGGGCTTTTCCTTGTTGACGATTTCGAGCACGTCTTCCAGCGTCACCGGCTCGAAGTAGAGACGGTCGGAGGTGTCGTAATCCGTGGACACGGTTTCCGGGTTACAGTTGACCATGATGGTCTCGTAACCGTCTTCGCGCATGGCCAGCGCGGCGTGCACACAGCAGTAATCGAATTCGATGCCCTGACCGATACGGTTCGGCCCGCCGCCGATGACCATGATCTTGTCACGGTCCGAAGGCTGCGCCTCGCACTCTTCATCGTAGCTGGAGTACATGTAAGCCGTGCTGGTGGCGAATTCCGCCGCACAGGTATCCACGCGCTTGTACACCGGATGAATGTCCAGCTCGTGCCGCTTGCCGCGCACATCGCCTTCCTTGACGCCCAGCAATTGCGCCAGGCGCGCATCGGAGAAACCCTTGCGCTTGAGGCGATACAGGCTGTCGCGGGTGAGCGCCGAAAAAGTGCTCTGCGCCAGCGCCTGTTCTTCCTTCACCAGGTCTTCGATCTGCACCAGGAACCAGCGGTCTACCTTGGTCAGCTGGTACAGCTCGTCCACGGTCATGCCGGCGCGGAAAGCATCGCCAATGACCCAGATGCGATCGGGGCCCGGCGCGGCCAGCGACTCGATGACTTGCTGACGCAGGTCGCCGTCTTCCGGATTCAGTTTCGGATCGAAACCGTTGGAATCGGTTTCCAGACCGCGCAGGGCTTTCTGTACCGATTCCTGGAAGTTGCGGCCAATGGCCATCACTTCGCCGACGGACTTCATCTGCGTGGTCAGCACCGGATCGGCGGCGGCAAATTTCTCGAAATTGAAGCGCGGAATCTTGGTGACCACGTAATCGATGGACGGTTCGAACGACGCCGGGGTCTTGCCGCCGGTGATATCGTTCTGCAATTCGTCCAGGGTGTAGCCCACCGCCAGCTTGGCGGCGATCTTCGCAATCGGGAAGCCGGTGGCTTTCGAGGCCAGCGCGGAGGAACGGGACACGCGCGGGTTCATTTCGATGACCACCAGACGGCCGGTGTCCGGGCACATGCCGAACTGCACGTTGGAGCCGCCGGTTTCCACGCCGATCTCGCGCAACACCGCAAGCGAGGCGTTACGCATGATCTGGTATTCCTTGTCCGTCAGGGTCTGTGCCGGGGCGACGGTAATGGAGTCGCCGGTGTGCACACCCATCGGGTCGAAGTTTTCGATGGCGCAGACAATGATGCAGTTGTCCTTTTTGTCGCGCACCACTTCCATTTCATATTCTTTCCAGCCGAGCAGCGACTCATCAATGAGCAGCTCCTTGGTGGGCGACAGGTCCAGGCCGCGCTCACAGATTTCCTGGAATTCCTCGCGGTTGTAGGCAATGCCGCCGCCGGAGCCGCCCATGGTGAAGCTGGGCCGGATGATGCAGGGAAAACCGATGTCTTCCAGCACCTTGTAGGCTTCGTCCATGGAGTGGGCAATGGAGGCACGCGGGCACTCCAGGCCGATGCTGCGCATGGCCTTGTCGAAGCGATTACGGTCTTCGGCCTTGTCGATGGCGTCGGCGTTGGCGCCGATCATTTCCACGCCGTATTTTTCCAGCACGCCGTGACGATCCAGGTCCAGCGCGCAGTTCAGCGCGGTCTGGCCGCCCATGGTCGGCAGCAGGGCATCGGGGCGCTCTTTCTCGATAATGCGCTCAACCGTTTCCCAGGTAATCGGCTCGATATAGGTGGCATCCGCCATGGCCGGGTCGGTCATGATGGTGGCCGGGTTCGAGTTCACCAGGATCACCCGGTAGCCTTCCTCGCGCAGGGCCTTGCACGCCTGCGCGCCGGAATAGTCGAACTCACAGGCCTGGCCAATGACGATGGGCCCGGCGCCAATGATGAGGATGCTCTGGATGTCGGTTCTCTTGGGCATAATTCGCTAACCGTCGGATTCTGTGGTGATGCGCACCGGGGCTCAGCCCTGGCGCGCCTGCATCAGCTCAATAAAGTGATCGAACAGCCCCGCCGCATCGTGCGGGCCAGGGCTGGCTTCCGGATGACCCTGGAAGCTGAACGCTGGCTTGTCGGTGCGGTGAATACCTTGCAGCGAACCGTCGAACAACGAGACGTGCGTCGCGCGCAGCGTGTCCGGCAGGGTCGTTTCATCCACCGCGAAGCCGTGGTTCTGGCTGGTGATCATCACGGTGTTGTTGTCCAGGTCTTTCACCGGGTGGTTGGCCCCGTGGTGCCCGAACTTCATCTTCATGGTCTTTGCACCGCTGGCCAGGGCCAGCAACTGGTGCCCCAGGCAGATACCGAAGACCGGCAGGCCGGTGTCGACAATCTCGCGGATGGCACGGATAGCGTAGTCACAGGGTTCCGGATCGCCGGGGCCGTTGGACAGGAAGACGCCATCCGGTTTCATGGCCAGCACCTCGCTGGCCGGGGTCTGGGCGGGCACTACCGTCAGCTTGCAGCCGCGCTCGGCCAGCATGCGCAGGATGTTGCGCTTGGCGCCGTAGTCATAGGCCACCACGTGAAACGGGGTGTCGCCCTGCTCGCGGTGGCCTTCGCCCCACTGCCAGACGCCTTCGCTCCAGGCGTAAGCGCTATCGGCGGTCACTTCTTTCGCCAGATCCATACCCTTCAGGCCCGGGAAACCGCGCGCTGCCGCCAGGGCTTCGGCCTCGTCGGCGTGCTCGCCCACCAGGATGCAGCCGTTCTGGGCGCCTTTTTCGCGCAGGATGCGGGTCAGGCGGCGGGTGTCGATATCCGCGATGGCGCAGATATGGTTCGCCTCAAGGTATTCCGGCAGGGACTGCTTCGCGCGCCAGCTGCTCACGGTCAGCGTCAAATCGCGGATGATCAGGCCAGCGGCCCAGACACGTCCGGATTCTTCGTCTTCCGGGTTGACCCCGGTATTGCCGATATGCGGGTAAGTGAGGGTGACAATCTGCTGCGCGTAGGAAGGATCGGTCAGGATCTCCTGATAGCCGGTGAGTGCCGTATTGAACACCACCTCGCCAACGGTCTTGCCGGATGCGCCGATTGAGACGCCCCGGAAGATGCTGCCGTCTTCCAGCGCCAGTATGGCCGGTACCGTCAACGCAACCTCCAGAATTCAGTGCCAGGTTCAGGGGAAGGGCCTCAGGCGGCACCCCGCGCGCGCAAAAAAGCGAGATGGACACCTCCACCTCGCTCAGATCCGCTTTCTTGCTTGCTGCTTGCGTGCGCCACCTGCGAAGCCCCTCAGGGCAGGGCCGTATTTTAGGCCCAATTGACCTTGGTGTCACGCCGCATGACAGGACTGCCCGGTCAATCGCTCACTCGCGCAGGCCGAGCACATCCTGCATGTCGTACAACCCCTGGTCGCGCGCCGCCAGCCAGGCCGCAGCGCGCACGGCGCCGCGGGCGAAGTTCATGCGGCTGGTGGCCTTGTGCGTGATCTCCACGCGCTCGCCGTCGGCGGCAAACATGACCGTGTGTTCGCCGACGATATCGCCGGCACGAATGGTCTCGAAACCGATGGTCTGGCGCTCGCGGGCGCCGGTGCGGCCTTCGCGCCCGTATACCGCGCACGCCTTGAGGTCACGCCCCAGGGCCTCGGCGACCACTTCGCCCATGGCCAGCGCTGTGCCCGACGGGGCATCGATCTTGTGCCGGTGGTGCGCTTCGATCACCTCGATGTCCACCTCATCACCCAGCACCCGGGCGGCGGTATCCAGCAGCTTCAGGCACAGGGTCACGCCCACCGAGTAGTTGGCCGCAAAGCAGATGGCCATATCACCGCTGGCCTCGCGCAACTCGGCTTTCTGTTCGTCGGTCAGCCCCGTGGTGCCGATCACCAGGCGGCGACCCGCCGCGCGGCAGGTGCGGATATTGGCCATGGTGGCCTCGGGAATGGTGAAGTCGATGAACACATCGGCATCCTGCACGACCTTGGCCAGATCGTCCGCCAGCGCCACGCCCAGCTTGCCCGCCCCCACCAGCTCACCGGCGTCGGCGCCGATCAGGGAACTGCCGGGCACGTCCACGGCGGCACCCAGGGTGAGGCCGTCAAAGGCCTGCACCGCTTCGATCAAGGTCCGCCCCATGCGCCCGGCGGCGCCGATAATGCCTACTTTCATCTGCCTGTCTCTCTTCTCGCGCGACCTCAGAGGCCGTCAAAAAAGCGTTTCACGCCCTCGAACCAGCTGGTGTTACGCGGGTTGTGGCGGTTCCCCCCCTTGTCCAGGGAATCCTGGAACTGGCGCAGCAGGTCTTTCTGCTCGCTGTTCAGGCTGACCGGGGTCTCGATCACCACCCGGCACAGCAGGTCGCCCGGCGGGCCGCCGCGCACCGAGGTGACGCCCTTGCCGCGCAGCCGGAACAGTTTGCCGGTCTGCGTCTCGGCAGGCACCTTCAATTTCACCTTGCCGTCCAGGGTCGGCACTTCCAGCTCGCCACCCAGCACCGCATCGACAAAGGCGATGGGCACTTCGCAGTAGAGGTCGTTGCCGTCGCGCTTGAAGATATCATGCTCGCGCACCGCCACCTGCACATACAGGTCGCCCGCAGGCGCGCCATGCGCCCCGGCCTCGCCCTCGCCTGCCAGGCGGATGCGGTCGCCGGTATCGACACCTGCCGGAATCTTCACCGACAGGGTCTTGGTGGTCTGCACCCGGCCCTGCCCATGGCAGTTGTCACAGGGGTTCTGGATCACCTGGCCACTGCCGCCACAAGTAGGACAGGTCTGCTGCACGGTAAAGAACCCCTGCTGCATGCGCACCTGACCCATGCCGCCGCAGGTGCCGCAGGTGACCGGCTTCTCACCGTTCTTGGCGCCGGAGCCGTCGCACACCTCACAGGTCGCCCAGGTGGGCACCCGGATCTTCTCGGTGGTGCCGCGCACCGCCTGCTCCAGAGTCAGCTCCAGCGTGTAGCGCAAATCAGCGCCACGCGCCGGGCCACGGCGACGGCCGCCTGCGCCACCGCCAAAAATATCGCCGAAGATATCGCCGAAGATATCGGAGAAGCCGGCCCCCGCCGCACCGGCGCCCGCGCCGCCGAAGCCGCCCTGCCCGCCCAGCCCGGCATGGCCGAACTGGTCGTAGGCACGCCGCTTCTCTTCATCCGAGAGCACTTCGTAGGCCTCTTTGGCCTCCTTGAAATGGTCTTCGGCGACGGTATCGCCCGGATTGCGATCCGGGTGATATTTCATCGCCAGGCGCCGATAGGCCTTCTTGATGTCCTGGGCCGAGGCGTCCTTTTCGATCCCCAGCACCTCGTAATAATCACGTTTCGACATGGCTCATTTACCCGTTCGATGTAACGCATGACGCCGGGCAGAGCCCGGCGTCACTTGTCCGCTGCCGTCTTGCGACCGCGGTTGTTCGACGACCGGGCTTACTTCTTGTCGTCGTCCACTTCTTCATATTCGGCATCCACCGCGTCATCCGCCGCGCTGCTGCCGTCCGCTGCACCCTCAGCGCCTTCGCCACCAGCCTGCTGGGCCGCCTCGGCATACATGCGCTGGGCCAGCGCGCCGGACGCCTCGGTCAGCGCCTTGGTTTTCGCCTCGATCTCGGCCTTGTCGTTGCTCTTCAGCACGGCTTCCAGCTCTTCGACCGCCTTGTTGATCGCCGCTTTCTCCTCGTCGGTCGCCTTGTCACCGGCCTCTTCGAGGGTCTTGCGGGTGGCGTGGATCAGGTGATCCGCCTGGTTACGGGTCTGCACCAGCTCTTCGAACTTCTTGTCTTCGTCCGCATGGGCTTCGGCATCCTTCACCATCTGGTCGATCTCGGCATCCGTCAGACCGGAAGATGCCTTGATCTGGATCTTCTGTTCCTTGCCGGTGGCCTTGTCCTTCGCGCTCACGTGCAGGATGCCGTTAGCGTCGATATCGAAGGTCACTTCGATCTGCGGTACACCGCGCGGCGCCGCCGGAATGCCTTCCAGATTGAACTGGCCGAGCGACTTGTTCTGGCCTGCCTGCTTGCGCTCACCCTGGAGCACATGCACGGTCACCGCCGACTGATTGTCGTCTGCGGTGGAGAAGACCTGCGATGCCTTAGTCGGGATCGTGGTGTTCTTCTCGATGATCGGCGTCATCACGCCACCCATGGTTTCGATACCCAGGGTCAGCGGGGTCACGTCCAGCAGCAGCACGTCCTTGACGTCGCCGCCCAGTACCGCGCCCTGAATCGCCGCACCGATGGCCACCGCTTCATCCGGGTTGACGTCCTTGCGGGCGTCCTTGCCGAAGAACTCGGCCACTTTCTTCTGCACCAGCGGCATACGGGTCTGACCGCCCACCAGGATCACGTCGGTGATCTCGGAGGTTTGCAGGCCGGCGTCCTTGAGCGCCGTCTTGCAGGGCTCCAGGGAGCGGTTCACCAGATCTTCCACCAGCGATTCCAGCTTGGCGCGCGTCACCTTGACCACCAGGTGCTTGGGGCCCGTCTGGTCGGCCGTGATGTACGGCAGGTTCACTTCCGTCTGCTCGCCGGAAGACAGCTCGATCTTGGCTTTCTCGGCCGCTTCCTTCAGGCGCTGCATGGCCAGGGCGTCGCCGCCCAGATCAATGCCGGAATCCTTCTTGAACTGATCCGCCAGGTAGTTGATCAGCATCAGGTCGAAGTCTTCACCGCCCAGGAAGGTGTCGCCGTTGGTGGCCAGCACTTCGAACTGGTGCTCGCCATCCACTTCCGCGATCTCGATGATGGACACGTCGAAGGTGCCGCCACCCAGGTCATAGACCGCGATGGTGCGGTCACCACCCTTCTTGTCCATGCCGTAGGCCAGCGCGGCCGCTGTCGGCTCGTTGATGATGCGCTTGACGTCCAGACCGGCAATGCGGCCCGCGTCCTTGGTGGCCTGACGCTGGGCGTCGTTGAAATAGGCCGGCACCGTGATTACCGCTTCGGTCACGGTTTCGCCAAGATAATCCTCGGCGGTCTTCTTCATCTTCTTCAGCACCTGCGCCGAGATCTGCGGCGGCGCCAGACGCTCCCCTTTCACATCGACCCAGGCGTCACCGTTGTCCGCCTCGACGATCTTGTAGGGGACCATCTTGATGTCTTTCTGCACCACATCATCCTTGAAGCGACGGCCGATCAGGCGCTTGATCGCATACAGGGTGTTGGTGGGGTTGGTCACCGCCTGACGCTTGGCGGACTGGCCCACCAGCGTTTCATCGTCGGTGTAGGCAATCACGGACGGCGTGGTCCGCGCGCCTTCGCTGTTCTCGATAACCTTGACCTTGTCGCCTTCCATGATGGCGACACAGGAGTTTGTCGTACCCAGGTCAATACCAATGATCTTTGCCATGTTCCTCATCTCCTCACACTTGCTTCCGGCCCCCGCAGGCAACCGGTGCAGCTGAACTCGTCTCAATCCGCTATATTGAGGCCTCTGTGCTCATTTCAAGAGACCTTGCCTGAAGAAGGGTTTTTCAGTCCGTCACTCGGCCCTGGCCACCACCACCCGTGCCGGGCGCAGCAGGCGTCCATTCAGGGTGTAGCCCTTTTCCAGCACGTCGATCACGCTGTTCGGGGCCGCCTCGGGCTGCGGCACCATGGCCATCGCCTCGTGCTGCTCCGGATTGAAGGTCTCACCCTTCGGATCAATCTGGGCAATATTGAAGCGACCGAACACGTCCAGCAGCACCTTCAAGGTCAATTCGGTGCCTTCACGGGCCGGGGCCAGCGCTTCGTTGTCCGCATCCAGGCTGGTGAGCGCCCGCTCCAGGGAATCGGCCACCGTAATCACCTCAGCGGCAAACTTCTCCAGGGCGTACTTGTGTGCGGCTTCCACGTCGCGCTCGACACGTCGGCGCATGTTCTGGATCTCGGCCTGAGCCCGCAGGTCAGCCTCGCCCAGTGCCTTGCGCGCCTGCGCCAGCTCATCGCGCAGCGCTGCCAGCTCGGCCTCCGGATCACGCCCGGAGGCCTCCTCGGGGGCCGCCTCCACCTCGTCGGCGCGGGCCTGCTCTACCGCCTCGCGGGCGACCTCTTCCGCCTGCTTCTGCGCGGCGTCCTGCTCAGGATTCGGGGATCTGTCCTGGTCACTCATCACATGCTCCGATTTCTTAACGGACTAGGTCTTGAAAGGGTGGCAACGATATGGGAACTCGAGCGCGGGATTCAAGGGCACCGGGATCGATGGCGCCTCAGAACTTGCCCAGAGTGGCCGACAGGATACGCGCGGTGATGTCCACGGTGGGGATGACTTTCTCGTAATCCATGCGCGTAGGACCGACCACCGCCAGCACGCCGACCGTTCCGGTATCGGCCTGATAGGGCGCCGACACCATGGACACTTCGTCGAACACCTGGAAGCCGGCCTCGCGGCCAATGAAGATCTGCACCCCGTCGGCCCGCATGCTGCGCTCCAGCAGGTGCAGGATGTCACGCTTGCGGTTGAAGGCATCGAACAGGTCGCGCATCTTGTCCAGATTGTCGGCCTGAGCCATGCCGAGCAGATTGGCCTCGCCGGAGACCACGTAATCGCCGTCGTCGGCGGCCTCCGGCTTGAGCGCCTTGGCCGCCACATCCATGGCCGTCTGCATGAGCGCATCCATCTGGTCCTTGTCGCTGCCCATGGTCGACAGCAGGCCATCGCAGATCTGGTCCAGGTTGCAGCCGGCATAGGTGCGATTGATGTAATTGGCCGCCTGGCGCAGTTCTTCCTGGGTGTAGGCGCGGTCGGTATGAATGACCCGGTTCTGCACTTCAGCCCGGTTGACCACCAGCACTACCAGCACGCGGTCCCCCGAGAGCGGCAGGAATTCCACCTGACGCAGGGTGCTGACGTCACGGCGCGGCACCACGACCACCCCGGCCATGCGCGTCAGTTCGGCCAGGGCCCGCGACGCACGATGCACCAGTTCCTGGGGCGACTGATCCGGACGAATCATCTGCTCCAGCTCCTGCTTCAGGGTGCTGTTCTGTGGCTGGTTCATGGGCGCGGAGCGCAGCAGGGCGTCCACATAAAGACGGTAACCCAGCTCGGTGGGCACCCGTCCGGCAGAGGTGTGCGGGCTGTACAGCACCCCCAGATCCTCGAGCTCGGCCATGATGTTGCGGATCGTCGCCGGGCTGCCGGTCAGCGAGCCGCTGGCGGCCAGCGTCTTGGAGCCCACGGGCTGGCCCTCGCGGATGTGTCGCTCCACCAGGGCCATCAGCAGGCGTTGCTTGCGCTCGTTCAGTTCGTATTCAGGCATGGCTCATATCATAGGGGCTTATCAAGCGCCCCGGAATTGCCTATTATCACCACTGTCCTTGCGGACAGTACTATCAATCGTGCAGGCCCGCATCGCAGGCCAACATCATAGCCCAGGGAGCCGCCCATGCTCACGCACCTCAATGTCGTCAACTTTGCCACCGTGGACAGCCTGGAGCTGGAACCCGGCAAGGGCCTGACCGTCATCACCGGCGAGACCGGCGCTGGCAAGTCCGTCATTATCGACGCGCTGGGGCTGGCGCTGGGTGAACGCGCCGACAGCGCCGTGGTGCGCCCCGACGCCGAGCGCGCCGAGGTGCAGGCCACCTTCGACCTGCGCGACAACCCGGCTGCCCGCGCCTGGCTGGCGGAACGTGAACTGGACGACGGCGACGACTGCCTGCTGCGCCGTACTGTGCGCCCTGATGGCCGCTCGCGCGCTTTCATCAACGGTAGCGCCATGCCCTTGCAGGAAGTGCGCGCCCTGGGCGATCTGCTGATCAGCATTCACAGCCAGCACGAGCACCAGGCCCTGTTGCGCCGTGAGGCCCAGCGCGACCTGCTGGACAGCTATGCCGGCGCCAGCGAGGCCGCCAGCGACGTGCGCCGCAGCTGGCGCCACTGGCAGAAGGCGCGCCGCGCCCATGAGGAGGCGCTGGGCCAGTCCCGTGAGCAGCACGAACGCGAGGAACTGCTGCGCTTCCAACTGGAAGAACTTGAGGCGCTCTCTCTGGGCGAGCAGGAACTGGGCGAACTGGAAGCCGAACAGAAGCGCCTGGGCAGTGCAGACGAACTCATTCGCCTGTGCCAGCAGAGCCTGGCGCTGCTGTATGAACACGACGAAGGCACCATCAACGACCAGCTTGGCCAGGCCCTGGGCTGGCTGGGCGACGCCAGCCATGAAGACAGCAGCCTGGCGACGGTGCTCAGCACCGTGGAATCGGCGCGCTTGCAAGTGGAAGCCGCCGCCGACGACCTGCGTCATTATCTGGACCGGCTGGATGTAGACCCGGAGCGTCTGGCGCAGGTCGAAGAGCGCCTGAGCCAGGTCTACACCCTGGCGCGCAAGCACCGCGTGCGGCCGGAAGAACTCTGGCAGCGGCACCAGCAGTTGCGCGAGGAAGCGCATACGCTGGCGCACTACGACGATCACCTGGCCGCTCTGGAACAGGCCGAACAGCAGGCGCGCAGCCACTACGATGCGGCCGCGCGTCAGCTCAGCGACCTGCGCCGCAGCAAAGGCCCGGAACTGGCCACCGGTGTGATCAGCCACCTGAAAGCGCTGGGCATGCGCGGCGCGCGTCTGGAGATCCCGCTGACCCCGGGCGAGCCGGGGCCGGACGGCAACGAGACGGTCGAGTTCGTGTTTACCGCCAACACGGGGCAACCGCTGCGCCCGCTCGCCAAGGTGGCCTCGGGCGGGGAACTGTCGCGCATCAGCCTGGCCATTCAGGTGATCTGTGCCCGCGCGCTGACCGTGCCCAGCCTGGTGTTCGATGAAGTGGATGTCGGAGTGGGTGGCGGTGTGGCCGAAATCGTCGGCCGCCTGCTGCGTGAACTCGGCAGCCATGCCCAGGTGCTGTGCATTACCCACCAGCCGCAGGTAGCGGCACTGGGGCACCAGCACTGGCATGTGCACAAGCAACAGACCCGCAAGGACACCCGCACGCGCATCCAGTCACTGGCGCACGATGACCGCACCAGCGAACTGGCGCGGATGCTCGGCGGTGTGGAGATCACGGATTCGACGCTGGCACATGCCCGCGAAATGCTGGAGAACGGCCAGCGCGCCAGTCACGACGCCTGACCCGGGACGGGGCTACTGCTTCTTTTTCGGGCGAACGTAAAGCACCAGGGAGTGATCGACCAGATCATAGCCCTGTTCCTCGGCGATGATTTTCTGGCGCTTCTCGATCTCCGGGTCCAGGAACTCGATGACCGTGCCGGTATCCAGGCAGACCATGTGATCGTGGTGGCCCTCGTCGGCCAGCTCGAATACGGCCGAACCGCCCTCGAAGTTGTGGCGCATGACAATACCGGCCTGCTCGAACTGGGTCAGCACCCGGTAGACCGTGGCCAGGCCAACATCCTCACCGGCTTCCATCAGTGCCTTGTAGATGTCTTCGGCGCTCATATGGCGCTCTGCCGACCCTTCGAGCTGCTGCAGGATCTTTACCCGGGGCAGAGTGACCTTCAGGCCGGCCTTTCGCAGATCATGATTGTCCAACGTCTTTCTCCTTGGTGCGAAGCGCCGGGGCGCGGGCAGGAACCTTGTGTCCCCGAAACAAGTCTGTATTATCGCCCGAACTTATGGGAAATCCAAAAAGCATGCGAAATAAAACTGTCTTCACCCTGTTGCTCGCGGGCACCCTGCTGCTCAGCGCCTGCGAAACCCTGCGTTTTCCCGGGGTTTACCGCATTGATATCCCGCAGGGCAATTTCGTGACCGAGGACATGCTGGCCCAACTGGAGCCTGGCATGACGCCAGACCAGGTGCGCTATGTGCTCGGCCAGCCCACGCTGCGTGACCCCTTTACGGCGGACACCTGGTACTACCCGATGGTGTACCGGCCGGGCCGGGGTGAAAAGGTCAGCCAGCGGATCGTGGTGCACTTCGAGAATGACCAGTATGTTCGCCACGAAGGCGCCGTGATCGAGGATTTTCGCAGCAAGGTCACCGGCCAGCAGGACCGCGACCTGGAACAGCAGCTGCGCGAACAGGAACGCGAAGCCCAACAGGACGGACCACAAACCGTGCCCGGCCAGCCGCCTGAGCAAGGGCCTGGCCCGATACCCACTGATCCGGGCATGCCGCCCATCTGATCAGCACATACCGAAAACGGCCCTTAACGGGCCGTTTTTTTTGCCCGCGCCTTGCGGGTTTCTTTCGGGTCCGCCGTCAGCGGCCGGTAGATCTCCACCCGCTCGCCCTCCTGCAGCACCCGCTTGCGCGGGTTCGGCTCGACCTTGCCGAAGATGCCCATCTGCGCCCGCTCCAGATCCAGCGCCTCGAAGTCCTCAGCGATACCGGACTGGCGCGCAGCATCATAGACCGTGGTGCCCGCCGGCACCCGCAGGCTGATCAGGCGCTGCTTGTGCGGCAGCGCATAGGCCACTTCGACCTGTATCAGCGCTTCACTCATCGGCAGCGCCCTCCTGTTGCTCCGGGGGCTCGATGATCTCCACCACCTCGACCGATTCGACCACCGGATCGCCCTCGGTCTCGTCGCTGTCGTCGTCCTGCACCAGCGCCACGAAGATGAAGATCGCGATCACCGCCAGCGGCGCGAAGATCCGGATCATGGCGCGCCAGGCCATATAGAGGCCGAAGCGCTTCATGGCCAGCTCCTTGCGCGCATGGGTCTCCTTCATGATCCAGCCCGCAAAGATGGCAATCAGCAGGCCGCCCAGCGGCAGCATGATATTGATGGTGAGGAATTCCAGATTGCCGAAGAAGGTGCGCCCGAACAGCGTGACCTCGGCCCAGTGATTGAACGACAGCACCGTGCCCAGCCCCAGGAACCAGGCCGAGGCACCGATGGTCAGGCTGGCGGTCCAGCGCTTCCAGCCGTTCTCGACCATCCAGGCCACCAGCGGCTCCCCCAGGGAGATCGATGACGTCCAGGCCGCGCACACCAGCAACACAAAGAACACGGTGCCCAGCAACATGCCGAACGGGATATTGGCGAACGCCAGCGGCAGGGTCACAAACATCAGCCCCGGCCCTTCATCCGGCGCCAGGCCGTTGGCGAACACGATCGGGAAGATCACCAGACCGGCGACCAGCGCAATCAGCGTATCCAGCCCGGCGATGGTAAAGACCGTGGAGCCGATGGAAACCGGCTTGCGCTGGCCCGTGCGCTTGTCGGTCACCTCGCGGGGCATGTAGGCACCGTAGGCCATGATGGCGCCCAGCCCCAGGCTGAGCGTGAAGAACGCATGCCCCAGCGCCAGCAGTATGGCGGTCACCGAAAACGCGGACGCATCGAACCGGAACAGGAAGTTCACTGCTGGCATGAAGCCATCGGTGGTGGCGGAGTAGACCAGCAGGACCAGCAGCAGCACGAACAACAGCGGCATGAGGATGCGCACCGCCGCCTCCAGCCCCTTGTTCACCCCGCGCGCGACCACCGCCATGGTCATGAACATGAACGCCGTGTGGCAGCCCACCATGACCCAGACATTGGCCTTGAGCCCGTCATAGGTGTCCGTCACCCGGGCGGCGTCTGCGCCTTGCAACGCGCCACTGGCCATTTCCCAGATATAGAACAGCGCCCAGCCCGCGATCACCGTGTACAGGGACAACAGGAAGAAACCGGCCAGCGCGCCCAGGCCGCCCACCGCGCTCCAGCGCTGGCTGACCCCCGCGTCGCGGGCCAGTTTGGCCATGGAGTGAATGGGGCTGAGCCCGCCACGGCGCCCCAGCATGACCTCGGCAATCATGATCGGCACACCGACCAGCGCGATACAGACCAGGTAGATCAGTACAAAGGCCGCGCCACCGTTATCTCCGGCCATATAGGGAAATTTCCAGATATTCCCCAACCCCACCGCCGAACCGGTGGCCGCCAGAATGAATACCCAGCGGCTGGCCCAGATGCCGTGCACTGGCTTGTAGTCCTTCGTCATGCCCTGTTCCTGCTTGCGCGAAAGCGGCCATTTTCCCGACTTTACCCCGGCGGCTCAAGCAAACACCAAGCAAACACCAGGCCAACCCCCTGCCCACCCGAGAGGGGAGCAGCATTTCCGTGTCAATCAGGTATACTGCCGCCCCCATGACGACACCGAAAAAAGCCAAGTCGGGCATTGCCAATATTGCGGTCAACCGCAAGGCGCGCCACGACTATCATCTGGATGACCGCTTCGAGGCAGGACTGGTGCTGGAAGGCTGGGAAGTAAAATCCCTGCGTGACGGCCGCTGTAACCTGTCAGAGGCGTATATCACCCTGAAAGACGGGGAAGCGTGGCTGTTCGGCTGCCGGATCGAGCCGCTGGGCACCGCCAGCACGCACATCAACCCGGACCCGCTGCGCCTGCGCAAGCTGCTGCTGCACCAGCGCGAACTGGGCCGCATCTTTGCCGGCGTGCAAAAGGAAGGTTATACCTGCGTGCCCCTGAGCCTGTACTGGAGCCGGGGCCGCGCCAAGCTGGAAATTGCCCTGGCGAAGGGCAAGCAGAAGTTCGACAAGCGCGCCACCGAGAAAGAGCGCGACTGGAACCGCCAGAAGCAGCGGATCATGCGGCAGCGCTAGGTCACTGCAAGAGACCACAGCACTGCCGTCTGCTCAGCTCACTTCAGGCGCTACCCGCCTTCAGGCGTTGCCGCGATCCAGGCGGCTGAAGCGCCCGCGCAGGTCGTCCCGCACTTGCCAGTACACCAGCAACCAGGCCCGCAGTACCGCAGGCAGGAAGAAGACCGCGAACAGGACGATCGGCATGCGCGCATCGCCGGTGGCGGCATCCACAGCCAGCAGACCCGCCGCGTAGGCCACCAGAGCCAGCATCAGGCCCAGGGTGCGGCTCAGCAGCGGCCAGCGGTTCATCACACGTTCTACATTGTCATACGCTTTCATCGTTGTTTCCTCCATTGAGGATGGCGTTTGCCTGTTACGTCCGGTGTTACCCGGCGTGTTACGAAAGGTATCATCTGATAGAAATCGACTTTGTCACCTTTTTTCGGTCAGATTGTCCGACAACATATCGGGCCAAATTTACAGTCGTTGATGACACGATGATCCAGGTCAAAATATCCCGGGCCACGGGGCTGGAAATCCCGAGCCATGGCCCCATATTCCTGTACAATGACGCTTACAGGGGCCGACAAGGTTTCGACGCCGGTTATGAATCCTGTGGTGCATGCCGAGAAGGTCACGATTCTCGTAAATCCTTAGTGACAAACTAAAGTAATCGCAAACGACGATACTTACGCACTGGCGGCCTAAGGCCTGCCAACGGTCAAGCGACCCAGCCCGTGGGGAAGCGCGACCGGCATAGCTACACGGGATCGCAGCAACGTCCGCCCCGGATTGCGCTGTTAAAACCTTTAGGGGCTCGGTGTCTGCGTCCTGCCCGTTGGGCTGCAGTCACTCAAATCAATAAACTGGGATAAGCATGTAGACCTGCAGGTGGATTGCTGACGGACGCGGGTTCGATTCCCGCCGGCTCCACCAAACCAAACAAAAAAGCCGTCGCAAGACGGCTTTTTTGTTGCCTGAAAACAGGCCGCACCTATTCAATGACGGATCACGTCACCGATGACTTCTCGGCACCAGAGGAAGCGCGAGATGCCCTCGCCCGTGTTCTTGATGATGGAGATAAACGGGGCATCTACCCACGCATGAAGCTGGAACGCATACGGGTTTGCCTTGCATCCAGAGCGCACCTTATTTTACCTTATTGGGTTATGGTATAATTAAAAACACCCCTATTTTAGGTTGCCACTACGCAGATGAGACGGGATATCCAGGGACAATACGTGACCATTTCGACGGTGGGTGAGAGGGCGCGGGCCTTCGTGCCTGCTCCGTTGCCTCCTGCCCCGCCTGTCGACTGGACGCCGGAACTGCGCAACAAGTTCGATCAGGCGCTGTTGGCACTGGGCCGACTGGACAGCGTATCCGTGCTGCTGCCTGATACCTCGCTGTTCATTTACATGTACGTGCGCAAGGAGGCGGTGCTGTCGTCAATGATCGAAGGCACCCAATCCTCACTGTCCGACCTTCTGCTGTTCGAACTGGACGAAGCTCCCGGCGCACCGCTGGATGACGTGCGCGAAGTAAGCAACTACGTGGCCGCCCTCAACCACGGCCTTCAACTGCTGAAGGACGGGCTGCCACTATCACTGCGATTGATCCGGGAAGTGCATGGCACCCTGCTGGCCAGGGGCCGCGGCAGCACATTGACGCCGGGGGCGTTCCGGCGCAGTCAGAACTGGATCGGCGGCACCCGACCCGGCAACGCGGCCTTCGTGCCGCCGCCAGCTGAGGCGGTACTGGAATGCATGAGCCAACTCGAACGATTCCTGAATGATCAGCCGGAACCCACCCCGGTGCTGCTCAAGGCGGCGCTGGCCCATGTCCAGTTCGAGACCATCCACCCTTTCCTGGACGGCAACGGTCGTGTGGGACGTCTGCTGATCACGTTGCTGCTGTGCGAGCAGCAGGTGCTGCGCGAGCCGATGCTCTACCTGAGTCTCTACTTCAAGACACACCGCCGCTACTACTACGAACTGCTTAACAAGGTTCGCGAGACGGGCGATTGGGAAGCCTGGCTCGATTTCTTCGCTGAGGCAGTGATCGTCACCGCCACGCAGGCCGTAGAGACCGCGCAACAACTCGTGGCCCTGTCGAAGCAGGACCGCGACCGGATCAACACACTGGGCCGCGCCGCATCTTCTGCCCTGCAGATCCACCGGGCCTTGATGGAGCATCCGCTCGCCACCTCGAACTCGCTGGTAGAGAAAACCGGCCTGACGCCTGCCACCGTCAACAAGTCGCTGGCCAACCTCGAAAGGCTGGGTGTGGTACGTGAACTCACTGCGCAGAAGCGCAACCGATTGTTCAGCTACCATGAGTACGTGGACATCATGAACCGGGGAACGGAACTGCCGGAACGCTGATGCCCCCGCAAGCTGGTTCACTGAATTGACGGAGACTCCAATGCCCCACCCTGCCCGCCTTTCCATCCTCGACCTGGTCCGCGTCACCGAAGACGGCAGCGTGCGGCAGGCGCTGGACAATGCCCGGGATCTGGCGGCTCATGCGGAGCAATGGGGCTACCAGCGTTTCTGGGTGGCCGAGCATCACAATATGGAGAGTATCGCCAGTGCGGCGACGTCGCTGGTGATCAGTCATGTGGCGGCGGGCACCCGGCATATTCGTGTCGGTGCGGGCGGCATCATGCTGCCCAATCATTCGCCGCTGGTGATTGCGGAGCAGTTCGGCACCCTGGCGCACCTCTACCCGGACCGGATTGATCTGGGGCTGGGGCGGGCGCCGGGGACGGACCAGAATACGCTGCATGCGTTGCGCCGCACGCCGGCCGCGTCGGACCGTTTTCCGGAGGATGTGCAGGCGCTGCAGGCATTGCTCGGGCCGACGCAACCCGGGCAAGCGATTCAGGCGGTGCCGGGCGCGGGCACGCAGGTGCCGCTGTGGATTCTCGGCTCCAGCACCTTTGGTGCGGCGCTGGCGGCGGAGTTCGGTTTGCCTTATGCCTTCGCGTCGCATTTTGCGCCGCAGCAGCTGATGGAGGCGCTGGCGTTGTATCGCCACCGCTTCAAGCCCTCCGCGCAGTTGTCCGAGCCTTACGCCATTGTCGGCGTCAATGTGATTGCGGCGGATTCGGAGCAGCAAGCACGTCGGCTGGCCACCACGCAGCAGATGTCGTTCACCAACCTGTTGCGCGGTGCGCGCTTGCTGAGTCAGCCGCCCATTGATGACATCGATCAGTACTGGTCACCGCGGGAAAGAATGCAGGCCGCCCAGATGCTGGCGCGCTCGATCATTGGCACGCCGGAGACCGTGCATGCCGGGCTCGATGCATTGGCCGCGGAAACGCAGGCCGATGAATTGATGATCGTGTCCGACATTTACGATCATGCGTCGCGGTTGCGCTCTTTCGAGTTGATCGCAGCGCGCTGAAGGCTGCCGCTGCGTTTCATGTCGCCCCATTTGGCCTGCTTGCCGCGCAGCCATTGCCAGGTGCCGCGCACGCGCCACCAGGTGTTGAGCTGGCGATAGCCGAGATTCTCCGCCAGGGCAGCCCCGAACAATCGCAGGATGGAGCGCTTGCCGGGATAGATGCGGAATGACAGCTCTTCCAGCAGCAGGGCCAGCACGGACATCAGGATGCCCAGGCCGATAGCCACCAGTAAAAAGGCAATGATCCAGGCCGGGCTCAAGGCGCCGGTCAATGCCATGACGATCACAAACAGATAGCCGCCCAGCTCGAGTAACGGGCCGATGGCCTCGAAGATCAGCATGAACGGAAAGGCCAGCCAGCCCACGGTGCCGCCACGGGGATGGCAGCACAGCGTGCTGTTGGCGGACAGGCTTTCCAGCAAGCCGCGTTGCCAGCGAATGCGCTGCGAACGCAATGTCGCCAGGTCTTCGGGGGCTTCGGTCCAGCACACCGGGTCGGGCAGAAAATGAATCCGGTAGCGGCGCCGGTTGAGGCGCATGTGCCGGTGCAGGCGCACCACCAGCTCCATGTCTTCGCCGATGGACTTGTGCCGGTAGCCACCCACTTCCACCACCACGCTTTTGCGGAACACGCCAAAGGCCCCGCTGATAATCAGCAGGGCATTCAGGGGCTCCCAGCCCAGGCGGCCAAACATGAAGGCGCGCAGGTACTCGATGATCTGCATCAGCGGCAACCAGCGCTTCGGCAGCCGCGCCTGCAACAGGTTGCCGGCGTCCACCTCGCTGCCGTTGGCAATGCGCACGGTGCCACCGGCCGCGATCGTGTCGGGATCATCGACAAACATGCGAACGATGCGCAGCAGGCTGTCGCGCTGGATGATGGAGTCGGCATCCACGCCGCAGAACAGCGGGTAACGGCTGTAATTGATGCCGGCATTCAGGGCATCGGCCTTGCCGCCGTTCTCCTTGTCGATCACGCGCAGCAGGGGCTGGCTTCGTGAACGGTAGACGCCGCGCACCATAGCGGTCTGCAACGACGCATCGGCGGTTTCCGGCACCTTGTACAGATCAAAGTCCCGCTGCAGGACCGCCAGGGTGTTGTCCCGCGAGCCGTCGTTGATCACCACCACTTCGTGCTCGGGATAGGCCAGTTGCAGCATGGCCTGCACGGACGAGGTGATGTTGGCCTCTTCGTTATAGGCGGGCACCAGCACCGATATCGGTGGCAGGAAGGCATGATAGGGGCGTGGCAGGTACTCGGCGCGGGCCGCGCGGGTGTGCTTGCCGATGGCCGACAGCGCCATCAGGTTGAGCATCAGGTAGCCCAGTGCCAGCGCGATGAAGTAGCTCAGAAAGAACCACTGCGCCCAGACGATGAGGCGGTCCCCCGGCAGTGCGGCAAGCAGGTCTTCAAACAGGCTCATCAGTCGGGCTCCGACAGGACATGGGCGAGTATCTCGCGCACCTGCGGCTGGTCATGCGCCGCGGCCAGGGTTTCCAGATCACGGCGCTCGGCCCCCGGCAGCGCCAGCAGGGCCTGGGCGGCGCGGTAACGCACCCACCAGACCGGATCGCTCAGGCGCGTCGCCAGCAGGGCCCGGTCGCGGGTATCGCCAAGACGGCCAAGCGCCTGCACCGCCTGCACGCGCACGATCCATACCGGGTCGGTCACGGCGGCGCGAATCATGCCCAGCCACTGCGGGCCGTCCGCGCAGGCGCATACGGCGCTGCGCAGCTCCGGGTCCTCGGGAAAGCGTTCACAGGCCTGGCGCAACAGGCTGTCGACCTGGCCGGGCTGCAGGCTGTCGGCAATGCGAATCAGCTTGCGCAGTGCCACCGCATCAAGGCGCTCGAACCGCGCGCCCAGGTGACGTGCCAGAACATTGGCGGGCACTTCTTTCAACAGTGCGCTGACCCGGCTCTTGGACCAGTCGGGGCGATTGAGTCGCTGGAGGATTTCCGGCAGCCCGCGCTCGGCGTCGATGGCGACCAGCGCCCGCGCGGCGGTCAGGCTCATGACGCTGTCCCGGTCATCGAGATATTGCAGCACATCGGGCCAGGCGTCATGAATGCGCAGATGACCCAGACAGGTCAGGGCATCCAGACGACGATCCGTGTTGCCGCTGCGCAGCCAGCGGCGCAGGTGCGGCAGCAGATCAAGCTGACGGGCCAGATCATGCAGCGGATCGAGGGACACGCCGCGCACCGTGTCCTGAAGGGCATTGCACAGACCAACCAGCAAGGGCAAATCACGCCTGGCCACGGATGGCAACGGCGCCTGACGCTGACCAGGGGCGGCCGTCAACAGGTTGAACAGACGAGGGGTCCAGTCACGGCGCAGGGCGGCGGTGCGGGCATCCTGGCGGCCGTGCCGCCAGTGCAACCAGACCGTCGCCAGCAGCATCAGCAGGGTACTGGACAGCAACCCCGCCCCGGCCAGCAGCACGGCCAGCAATGCCGGGTCAGAACCGATAGCGGAGCCCCAGCCGCCAGCCGCTGCGCTCATACAGATCTCCCTGTTCTGTCCAGCCCAGGCGCCAGGTCACGCTCCAGTCCGGGTCAAGAAAATGCTCACCGAAGACAGAGACGCCGAGCACATCGGTGACCAGCTCCCCGGTTGGCAGGGATTCGATGTCCTTGCCGATGCCCACGGCGGCCCCCACATGGCTGGTATCACGGTAATAACGCCGCGCATCCAGTACGTGCGCGGGCGCCGTGCCGCCGCCATCCAGCCGGGTGAAGAAAAAAGTGTAGGCGTAACGCCATTGTCCCCGGTAATGCTCGGTCAGCAGGCTGGCCGTGGTGCTGTCGCTGTCCTCGTAATGGGTGCGCCGCATGCCCGGCTGCACTCCCCAGCGCGGATGTGGCATCCAGTAGAAGCCAGCGTAGGCAGACCATTGCGGGCGGATGCGGGCTGTGTCGCTGTAGGTGGCATCCAGTTGCAACTGGCGCTGGCGCCCCATGGGCAGATAGACCCCCAGGTTGCCCTCCATGTCGTCCTGATCAAAACGCCGTGTGTGCCGCGCCCGGGTGTACCAGAGCCGATCACGGCTGTCCTGCCATTGCAGGCCGATGTCCGCACCACGCCAGTCATCACGGTCGCCGCTGAGGTAATCTTCTTCATAGCCGATATCCAGCACCCGGCGGCGGCGCCAGCTGAAGGGCGGCAGCGCCTCTTCGGGCCAGGCCTCGGCCACTTCCGGCACCCGCTCGCGGGCCTCGCGATGTCGCCGGGCGTAGGCGCTGACATGGGCCGGATCGCGCGTGTCACGGGCACGCGCCTGCAACACCTGCAGTTCGAACGCCCAGACACTGGCGTAATCCGGCGCCAGCGAACGGGCCACGGCCAACTCGTCCAGCGCCGCGTCGGTATTGCCCTGCCAGGCATACTGCTGCGCGGAAGCAAAGCGGATATCCACATCCTCGGGATAGTCCGCGAGCAGGGCGTCAAAGCGGGCGCGCGACAGCGCATGATCGTTGAGCAGGGCATCGATGCGCGCCTGCCACAGACGCGCTGCCGGGTCGTCCGGCCGCGCCCGCAACACCGCTTCCACCTGAGCGCGCGCCCGATGCAGATCATGATCGGCGACCGTGTCACGCACCTGCGCCTGCCAGGCCGCCTGCGCCAGCGCCGACCACCCACACAGCAGCAACACTGCCAGACACTGTTTCATGTGGCGTGTCTCCCTGGCGTGTCACGGCGCTTCATCAGGCGCCTGAGTCGTGCGGTCAGCTCGCCGGGCTGGAACGGCTTGACCAGATAATCGTCCGCGCCGAGATCCAGTGCCCGTACCACATCCTGTTCCTGGGCACGGGCTGTCAGCATCAGGATCGGTATGCCCGCGTGCGCCTCGCTGTCACGCAACTGACGCACCAGCGAGTAGCCATCCACGTAGGGCAACATGACATCCAGGACGGCGCCGGCGAATGCCCGGCCCGAGGCAATCTGCTCATGGGCCGCGCGCCCATCCCGCGACCAGTGGACAGCAAACCCCTCACGCCCGAGCAGATACTCCAGCAGCTCGCCTACCAGCGGGTCATCTTCCACCAGCAATACCAACGGTTCCGTCACGTTATCTCCCCAACTGATGCGCATCCCAGATAATGCGTACGCGCTGGGCCAGCTGCATGGGATCAAACGGTTTGGCAATCACTTCCAGCGCCCCCAGCGCCAGCAACTGGCTCACTTCATCGGGTTGCACCTTGGCCGTCATGAACACGGCGGGCACCGTCGCCAGCGCAGGCACTTCATGCAACGCCGCCAGCGTGGTCGGCCCATCCATGCCGGGCATCATCACGTCCAGAATCATCAACTGCGGCGCAAACGCTTCCGCCTTGCGCAGGGCATCCTCGCCATTGTGGCAACTGCACAGTTCAAAGCCACCCACGGTCTCCAGCGCCAGTTCTGCAACGGCGCGAATATCGGGTTCATCTTCCACATACAGGATGCGTTTGAGTTCGGCCATCATCATCTCCGTTGGTCTGCCCGCGCATGATCGACGGCGCGGCGCAAGGTTTCCAGCAGTGAGGCATTCGAGGCGCGGGATTTCACCAGCGCGGCCACCACGTCGGCCTGCATCGCCTCACTGTCCTGAATATCAGCATCCGAGGCAGACAGGATAACCACAGCGGGCGCGGGTGACATCCGGCTCATGACCGGCAACAGACTGCTTCCGCTCCCGTCCGGCAAGGTCAGGTCGAGCACCACCACGTCATAGTGATGGCGGGCCAGGCAGGCATTGGCCTCTGCCAGGGTCGGCGCCACGTCGAAATCCGCCAGTTCACGCCCGACCAGCGACAGCACCCTGCTCAGATCCATGTCATCTTCGACATGCAGCACCCGGGGCCGCCCATTCTGCCCGGGATGAGGCAGGCCAAGCCGTAACGCATCACGCAGCCGTTGACGGTCCACCGGTTTGGGCAACCAGTCGAGCGCTTCCAGATCTGCAGACAGCCGCAAGTGGCCGTCCTCCACCGACGCCGCGACGATGACCACCGGCAACTGCGACAGTCGTTCATCTGCCCGCGTGTCCCGCAGGAAATCGAGCACGCCCTCCAGGTGTACATCCACGATCACGGCCGCAAACATCTCGTTGTGGAGCCTGGTCAAGGCGTCCTGCGTGTCCGGCGACCGTTCAGCAACATAACCGGCGTCGTGCAACAACGCGGTGAGGCGCATGGCCACGTCCGCCCGGTCATCCACTATCAGCAAGCTGTCCGCCTCGACCTCGTTATCGTCGGATACCACAATGCTGGGCAATTCCACGTAAAAGCAGGCGCCGGAGCCTTCGTGATCCGCCAGCGCAATACGCCCCCCCATACGCTCGACCAGCTCTCTGGTGATGGCCAGACCAAGCCCTGTGCCACCTTTGGGGCGCGTGTCCGAGCTGTCTGCCTGGGTAAAGCGCCCGAACAGCTGCTGCCGGAAATCTTCCGGCACGCCGGGCCCCTGATCGGTGACCATGATCCGCACCGCCTTCCTGCCGCGCGCCACCATGCGCACCTCCACCTCGCCCCCGGGAGGTGAGAACTTGATGGCGTTGGACAGCAGGTTGGCCATGACCTGCAGGAAGCGGTCACCGTCCACCCGCACATGCACGCCGGGCGCGTCATCGCGCAAGACCAGCCGCGCCTGATACTGCTGGGCATAGCCACGATTGCTCTCCAGCGCCTGTTGCAACAAGGGCTGCAGGGCATGGGGCTGCATATCGAACCGCATGTTGCCCGCTGCAATCTTCTCCATGTCCAGCAGGTCATTGATCAACAGCGTCAGCCGGTCACTGTTCTTGACCGCAATATCCAGCAGTTGCCGCACGGCATCGGGCATGGTGCCAAAGGCGCCGCCCGACAGCAGCCCGAGCGCGCCCTTGATGGAGGTCAGCGGGGTGCGCAACTCATGGCTGACCGTGGACACAAACTCTCTCTTGAGGCGCTCGGCACGCTGTCGTTCGCTGATGTCCTGGATCAGCATCCAGACCATGGCTTCACCATGGCGGTCCAGTATCAGCGCGCCATTGACCTGCACCGGCAAGCGCCTGCCGTCCGCACACTGCAGCATCTTTTCATACGGACCGTACACACCGGTGCTGCTCAGGCTTTCGAAATGCGCCGCTTCTTCATCCACATAGTCTTCCGGCGTCAGGTCCCAGAAGTTCATCGCCAGGAGGGCCTCCTGGCTGTACCCGGTCATCTGAACGATGGCTTCGTTGACTTCCACAAAACGCCCGTCCGACATGCGATTGAGCATGATGCCGATGGGAGCGTACTCGTACAGAGAGCGGAATTTTTCCTCGTTTTCCCGCAGCAGTTCCCGCGACAGATACAACTCGGTGACATCAAGATGCGTGCCGCTGGCCCGCAGCGCATGTCCGTTCCGGTCGCGCGCCATGACCCGTCCGCGATCCAGCACCCAGACCCAGTGCCCGTCGCGGTGACGCATCCGGTATTCCGCCTGATAGTGGTCGGTCTGGCCGGTCAGATGCCGCACCAGCGCCTCGCGCACATGGCGACGATCTTCGGGGTGAACCAGCTGGGCGGCATCGCGCATGGAATGCACGACTTCCTCGGGCTTGTAGCCCAGCATCGCCGCCCAGCGATCATTGAAGACCACGTCATCGGTACTGAGCTGCCACTCCCACAGGCCCAGATTGGCACCCGTGAGCGCCAGATTGGCACGTTGCTGCTCGCGCTCCAGCCGCCCTTCGAGTTCAACCCGCTCGGTAATATCCGCCAGGCTGCCCACGCGCTCGCGCGGCGTGCCCTCCTGGTCGCGAATCAGTCGGCAGCGGTCCTCGATCCAGCGCCAACTGCCATCGGCATGGCGGAAACGGTAATAGCCAACATACTGATCGTTGTCCCAGCGATCCCATTCCAGGGTATCGACGCGTGGCGAATCCTCCGGGTGCAAGCGATGGCTCCACCAGTGCACCTCCAGCACTTCGGAGGTCACCGGATAACCCAGCAG
This sequence comes from Isoalcanivorax indicus, assembly GCF_003259185.1. NCBI lineage: Bacteria > Pseudomonadati > Pseudomonadota > Gammaproteobacteria > Oceanospirillales > Alcanivoracaceae > Isoalcanivorax > Isoalcanivorax indicus. The sequence goes on along the minus strand of NZ_QGMP01000003.1, from coordinate 165,763 downwards.
TGTAGTGAAGTTGGGGCTCAGGTAGGTGAGTTCACGATCGCCAAGCCGGGCGCTGTAGATGACGGCGGGCGCCGTATGCATCAGGTTATCCAGTCGCTGACGCTCCCCGGCGAGCATGTCGCGTTCAGCACGCAACCTCGCATTGGCGGTGCGAATACGCCGATCCATCAGCTTGCGCGCCTGACGCAGCGCCCAGACCACAGACAGACACAGGATCAGAATGATCACTGCGCTGATATACAGCAGACGCAGATCGTCCACCAGGGGCTGGCTATCGTGTGCTGCGGCCACCGGGACACTGAAAAGGGTTGCGGTGGCAACGCCCAGAGCCCGGCCGAAGGATTGTCTGAACACCATGCTGTCCCTGCGCACTGAGTCTCCCCTCAGATTGAGGGTACACCCCTGAGCCTACGCCATCCCGGGACCGGGTTGCACCCTGACTGTGCAACGGCGCGTATCAGGTCACGGCAAACCAGAGGGTCATGCTCGCACCGGTGAAGATCACCAGCCCGCGCAGCACCGCGACAGGCAGGTGCCGTCCCCATGCCGCGCCGACATAGCCCCCGAGAGCCCCGGCCAGCATCATCGGCACACCAAGGCGCCACACCAGTGCGCCGCCCAGAGCGTAGGCCAGCACCGCCATCAGGGTGAGCAAGGCAGAACAGACATTTTTCAGGGCGTTGGCCTGGTGCAGATCACCCGGCCCCGCCAGCACGAACAGCGCCAGCAGCATGATACCCAGACCACCATTGAAGTAGCCGCCGTATACCGACACCAGTAACAGCGCGACCGCGAGCGCCCCCCATGGCAGGCGACGCGTCACCCCGAGCAAGCGCGGCGCCAGAAGAAACAGCACGGTGGCCAGCCCGAGCAGCCAGGGCACCAGGGCGCGAAACAGCACATCGCTGGTGAGCAGCAACAAGGCGGCCCCAAGGCCACCGCCCGCTACCGTCAGCAGCAGGATCCCCGGCAGTGGCCAGTCCTGCCACACCCGGCGCAGCTCGCGACGGTAGCCCGCACAACTGGCCAGATAACCGGGCAGCAACGACAGCGTCCCTGTGGCATTGGCGGCCACCGGCGGCACACCGGCCCAGAGCAACGCCGGCAGCGTCAGAAAGCTGCCGCCGCCGGCCACCGCATTCAGTGCACCCCCGAGAAATGCGGCGGGCAGTATCAGCCACCAGACAGGGTCCATACCGGGGGCGTCTCAGTAACCGGCGCTGTCATCAGGCTCGTAGGGCTCCACCTTGTCAGCGGTAATCGTATAGCCGGTCAGGGCCAGATCGGTTTCGCTGGTTTCCACCGTCATGGTGCCGGTCACCCACACGGTGAAGAAGGCATGGCGGATTCGTGCCGTCTTGCCTTCGGCCATGTTCACCAGCACGGTCTGGTTGCGCGGCGGCGGCGGCACATGAATGCAGGCCCCGAAGTAGGGCACCAGCAGGAAACTGGTCACCGAGCGACTGTCCCCTTCCAGGGGAATCGCGTAGCCGGGCAGGCGTACCCGTTTGCCGTCCAGCGACTCGACCATGGGGGCTTCATCCCACAGCTGCTCGATCTTGGCAAAGAACTCGATGGCTTCCGGGTCGTCATCCTGCAACTCGTCGATATTGATGCCTTCGAACAGTTCGGCGGGCGGCCAGCCCTCGGGAATCATGTCATCCCATTCCAGGGTGATATCCGCCGCAGACAGCGGCATGGCCAGCGCGAGCAGCGCGGCTGCGCCCAGGGATCGGAACAGCGAGCGAATCATAAACAGGAAGCCTCGGTTACATGCGGATGGCCATGCCATCGGTGAGTGCGTTGCGGTAGGCCCGCCAGGCAGGCCACAGGCCCACCAGTATGCCACCGGCAAACAGCAGCGCCAGCATCTTCATCTCGTGCAGGGTCGGCGGCCACAGGGTAACCGTCAGCCCGAGCTGGCCACTGACCCAGCCACTGGCGCCCAGTGCCAGCACCTGGAGCAGGGCCACGCCGAACAGCGCACCCAGCACACTCAGCAGCAGCGATTCACCGATGATCAACGCGAAGATCTGCCACGGCCTGGCCCCCAGCGCACGCAGCAACGCCATCTCCCGGCGGCGCTCATTGAGGCCCGTGAGCAATGCCGTGAGCATCACCGTCAGCGCCACCAGCATGACCAGTGCCGACACCGCCAGCAGGGCGTTTTCGCCAACGCGCATCAGGTCCCACAGTTGTTGCAGCGTCAACCCGGGCATGATCGCCATCAGGGCTTCATCGCGGTCGGTATTGATCTGCCGCTGCACCTGGAACACCGCCCGGCGTGAGGTCAGCCCGACCATCACCGCCGTGACCGAATCGGGCGTCAGGTCCATGTTCCTGACCCGCTCCGCCGAAATGGACAACCCGGGAATCGGGGCGCCGCCGCGCCAGTCCACATGGATCGCCTCCATGCCTTCCAGGCTGATGTGTACCGTGTTGTCCACCGGCGTGCCGGTACGCTCGAGCACGCCCACCACCGTGAACGGCTTGTCGTCATGTTGAGTCAGGCTGACAGCGCCGGTGCCATGGGCCAGCACAATCTGATCGCCCGGCCCGTAACCCAGCCGTCGCGCCACCTCCGCCCCGAGCACCGCATCAAAAATGCCGTCGAAAATCTCGCCCTGCGCCAGACGCAGGCTCTGGTCGCGGCCATAGCGATAATGGGTGAAGTAGGCCTGGCTGGTGCCGAGCACCGGAAAGCCGCGCAGGGAGTCGCCCAGCGAAAGCGGCACGGCCCAGGCCACCTGGGGATGGTCCGCAATGCGCTGATAACTCGCCCAACTGACATTGTTGACCGGGTCACCCAGGCGAAACACGCTGTACAGCAGCAGATTGATCGGGCCGCTGCGGGCGCCGACGATCAGATCCACGCCGGACAGCGTATTGGCAAAACTCTCGCGCGCCTCCGTGCGCAGCCGTTCAACGCCCAGCAACAAGGCCACGCTCAGCGCCACGGAGCAGACCACCAGCGCGGCGGTGCCGCGCCGATTCCACAGACTGCGCCGGGCCAGGGCCAACACTGTCATGGTCTCACCTCGGTACCGGCATGATTGATATCCAGCAGACTGACATGGCGCGGAAAATGCGAGGCCAGCGTCTGGTCATGACTGACAAACAACAGCGCCGCGCCCGAGGCATCGCATTCGCTCGACAGCAGGTCGACAAACTCCAGGCGTCGGTCCGCATCCAGCGCTGACGTGGGCTCATCAGCAATCACCAACGCCGGCGAACCCATCAGGGCGCGCGCGGCCGCCACCCGCTGCTGCTGGCCCACGGACAGCGCCGTGACCGGCCGCCGCAGCAGATCATCCGCCTCCAGCCCCAGGGCGCCCAGCAATCGCCGGGCCTGGGCTTCGGGGCTGCCGTCCCGGGCGATGGCGCGCTCGCGCCGGGACCGCGAGAAGCGGCAGGGCAATAAAACGTTCTGCAATACCGGCAAGTACGGCAGCAAGTTGAACATCTGGAAGATGATGCCCAGCTGGTCCGCGCGGAACCGGTCGCGGGCGGCGCCGCGCATGGCCCCCAGTGGCTGGCCCAGCACCTGGACATGGCCCGCCCGCGGGGTGGCAATGCCCGCGATCAGCGCCAGCAGGGTGCTCTTGCCGCTGCCGCTGGGCCCCGCCAGAAAGACCCGCTCGCCCTGGGCCATCTCGAACGCCGGGATCGACAGTACATCCGGCATGCGCGGCTGCCAGCGGAACGTGACGTCGGTCAGCGCAAGAACGGGGGCTGTCATCGAGGCTGTCATCAAGGCAAGGCGACCGTGCGCTGACCACGACGCAGACGCTGCTCGCGCTGGCCGTCATCCGACACCATTTGCACGATCAGCCGCTCCAGTCCGGGCAGATGATCGAACAGGGTGATGTCCAGGGCGTCCAGAGAGGCACTGTTGCTGCAATCGAAGGTGTAGGCGGCGACAAAGTCGGCGTGCCCCGAGTCATGATTGTCGCCGTGGCCATGGTCGTGATCGTGATGGTGGTCGTGGTGATCGTGGTCATCCGCCAGCAGCCCGGTGTCGGCCTGATTCCCGGTGAGGGTGCAACCTGCTTCGGCCGGCGTACGCAGAACATTGGCCGGCAGTTCCAGCAACGCCAGCGCGTCACGCACGGCCTGCTTCCCGGTCTCGTCCTCGGGCACCCGCTCAAAGCCCACCACATCCATCCCCGGCACGGTCAGTTCGGCATGCAACATGCCCCCCTCACGCACGATTTGCAGATGGCCCTGGCCATGCACGTGTGCGCCATGGGCGGATGCCAGCGGCACCAGGGCCATCAGCATGCAAGCGCCCAGCGCCAGACGGGCAGGCACAACAGGTCGGAATACAGACGTCATTGGCATTCTCCTTGAGAGGACTATGAACCGGACAGCACACGCCGAGTTCCAGCAAATGGTCTCGGCTCGCCGTGATGCGTTATAACATAACAAAAATGACGACCTTCACTCGATCCCCATGGCGCATCCGGAACACTGACCTCTTGTACTGCATGGATGTTACGTGCACATGTTACGCCAGTCATGGACCCATCATGCCCCTTTCCACCGTTGCACCCGCTCGCCCGTCACCCTGTCCTCCCCTGATCGTGGCCGGTGTACTGGTCTTGATGCTGCTTTGCGGTTGTGCCCGTGGCCCTGCGGCGGGCGCAGATCATGACGCCCCGGCGATGACGGTCTGGCAGCCGGAGGGCGAGTTGCGCGGCGTGATCATCGCCCTGCACAGTTTCGGGGATTACCGTGCAGCCTTCGATCACCTTGGCCCCTGGTTCGCCGAACGGGGCTTCGCCGTGTACGCCGCCGATCAGCGCGGTTTCGGCAGCCATCCCGAAGCCGGTCACTGGCCTGGTGACGAGTCGCTGCTGCGCGACCTCCGGGACAGTATCCGGCAGCGGTCCGCAGACTATGACGCCCCGCTCTATCTGCTGGGTGAAAGCATGGGCGGCGGCGTCGCCATGCGCGTGCTGGCCAGCGACAGCGACTTGCCCGTGGCCGGCGCCATCCTGGCCGCACCGTCGGTGCGCGCGGGGCTGCGCACGCGCTATCTGTGGAATGGCGCGCTGGCCGTTGGCGCCACCCTGACGCCCGGCTATACCTTCACCCTGACGCGCGACCCGCAGGACCCGCGCTACACCCCGCACAGTGCGGCACGGCTGGCCGAAGACCCGCAGGTGCTGCGCCAGGTGCGCATGGACACCTACCGCGACCTGATCCGCTTCACCGATCGGGCATCGAACAGCGCTGCGGACATCGCCTACCCGTCGCTGCTGTTATACGGCGGCAACGATGACCTGATTCCCCGGGTCTCCATCGAGCGCCTGCGCCACCAGCTGGCGCCACGCCTGACCTACCGCTTCTATCCCGAGGCGCCGCATCTGCTGTTGCAAGGCGCTCACTGGGGCCACTACGCCGCCGACATCCTGATGTGGCTGGAGGATCAGCAGCGGGCTGGTCAGCAAGGAGCCCACGCGCAACAATAGCCACCCCTCTGCGGATGGACCCTGCCCTATGCCTGCTCACCCCTCCCTGCTGCGCCGCCTGCTGTTTTGGGTACCGGCCGTCCTGCTGGCGGCCGCCCTGGTCCTGCAGTTGTGGTTCGCCGCCTGGCTGGCGTGGTACCGCACCCATCCGCCCCTGGAAACGGCCTTCATGGCCCGTGAGCTGGACCGCCTGCAGGCAGACAATGCCGCCGCGCGATTGCAGTACACCTGGGTGGATTACGAGCGCATCTCGGTGCATCTGAAGCGCGCCGCGCTGGCCGCAGAAGACAGCCGCTTCATGGAGCATGGCGGCATCGACTGGGACGGCGTGCGCCACGCGCTGGAGCGCAACCGGGCGGCGGGTGATACCGTGGCGGGCGGCTCGACCATCAGCCAGCAACTGGCCCGCAACCTGTTCCTGTCACCGCGCCGATCCTGGCCACGCAAGGCGCAAGAGGCGGCCATCACCCTGATGCTGGAGCAGATCCTGGACAAGCGGCGCATCCTGGAGCTGTACCTGAATGTGGCCGAATTCGGTGAAGGCATCTTCGGCGCCGAGGCCGCCGCACAGCACTTTTTCGGCAAGCCTGCCGCCGCACTCACCGCACTGGAAGCCGCCGACCTCGCCGCCCGATTGCCCCGGCCCCGCTACTACCATCAGCACGGGCGCACGGACTGGCTGCTGCAGTATCGACAGATCATTCTGGCGCGCATGGATCAGGTTGCGCCACCGTGAGGAACCTCTCCGGCCTGACACCCTCAAACACGCCCTGAGCCCCTCTTCACCTGCCATCAGCCGGAGCCCCCCAGCAGTATGCGCCTGTTGATCATCCCGCTATTTGCCCTGCTCAGTGCCTGCGGCGACACGCCCGATCCGACGCCCGTCACCGCTCCCGACGGGGTGCCGACCGTCGGCGACAACAACCGCCCCGCCGCCCCGGCGGCGCAGCAACTGCCGCTGGCCGGCAGTTGGGTGCTGGAAGACGACAGCACCTATCGGGTTATGGTCCTGGGCCGCGACGGCTCACTGCACTGGCTGCCCAACGGGCCCTGGCAGGGCCAGCGCTGGCAGGCCGACGAGCAGACACTGACACTGCACAGCCTGGCCCGCCACCGCGGTGACTCACAAACCCTGGCCGTGGGCTACACCCTGCACCGCCATACCCTGACGCTGACCGAGCTCGATCCGGACGGCGAACACGATACCGCCACAGACAAGGGCGTACTCGGCCCGTGGCGGCGTAATGACCAGGCCGCCGCACGGGTGGAGGGCGAACTGCTGCTGCCCGACGGGCACAGCGTGCCCGAACGTGCCGTGCTGGCGCTGCACATCGAACCACGCGATGTCCGCGATCCGGACGTGACCGATATCCAGCGCAAGGTGCGCCCACTGGAAGCAGGGCTGACGCACATCCCTTACCGCTTGTATTACGATGCCCGTGCGGTGGACGATACGAAGCCATTGCAGCTGCAGGCCACCATCATCGTCGATGGGGCGGCGCACTACGCCAGCGATGACCCCATCCGCCTGGCCCCGGTGACGGAGCAGAGCCAGACGCTGGTCCTGGCCCCACGCGGCCTGGCCCGGGGACAGCCCGCCGCCAGCGACTGATCGCTCGCATAGCGAATTCGCCATCGTTTTCTGAAAACCTTTGCGACTGGCGCAGCAGCATGACTTGCGTCACAATACGTGAAGGATGAAACCAGAACGAGACACCATCTATGCAGCGCGCCCTGATCATCAAGCACGTGCACTTCGAAGGCCCCGGCGCCATCGCCACCTGGCTGGACCGCCAGGGGATCACCTGGGAGGTGATCGAAGCTCGCCAGGTTACCCGTTGGCCCAGCCCCGATGACTTCGACTGGCTGTTCGTCATGGGCGGGCCAATGAGTGCCCGCGACGACGGCAAGCTGCCCTGGATGCGCGAGGAAAAGCGTCTGATCCGTCAGGCCATCGAGGCTGACCGCAAGGTGGTCGGCATCTGCCTCGGGGCGCAACTGATCGCCAGCGTGCTGGGTGCGGATATCCACCGCAACAGTGCCCCGGAAATCGGCTGGTTCACGATCACCCCGGCGCCGACTTGCCCGCCGGATATCGCCAGCATGTTCGCCGACTCACCGCCGGTGCTGCACTGGCACGGCGAAGGCTTCAGCTTGCCGAAGGGCGCGCGGCACCTGTTTTCCAGTGTCGCCTGTACACAGCAGGGCTTTCTGCTGGAAGACCGGGTGATGGGGCTGCAATGCCATCTGGAATGCGATATGGAGACGTTGAAAGGCCTGTGCGAGCACTGCGCTGACGAGATCGTGCCGGGCACCTGGGTGGACCCGCCGCACAAGCTGATGGTGTCAGAAGCGATTCTGGTGGCGACGCACCAGCGTCTGTATCGGCTGCTCAACCGGCTGGCCAACCCGCCCGGCGATAACCCGCCCGTGCCGTGATGGCCCTGAGGAAAAACGCCCCCGCGATGCGGGGGCGTTTTGTTTCAGGCGCTGGCACGCACCTCGGCGCTGCCCTGGCGATGCCCCACCGCCGACAACACGGCCTGCAAGGTGGCCGAGGTGGTGTCATCCGCCAGTGCCGCTGCACTGGCCGGTTCGTCATCAATCAGCACCCGGACACAGGCCATGGCGCTGGCCTGGGTGCCTTCGCTGAGGGCCATTTCATCAAAGCTTTCGACCGTGATACGGCGGCCGGTGCGCGCCATCAGCGCGGCGACCAGCGCATCGACCACGCCCTTGCCCTCGCCCTCCAGGCTTTCGGCCACGGCACTGGTGCCGATGCGCACCGAGGCCCGCACGACATCGCCTTCGCGATGCACATCGTAGCCTTGCAGCTCCCAGCCCTTGGGTGACGCCAGGTAGTGCTGTTCGAACAGGGCATGGATCGCAGCGCCGTCGATTTCACCCGCCTGTTCTTCCGCCTGACGCTGGACCACGCGGGAAAACTCGATCTGTAACCAGCGCGGCAAGGTGATGCCGTAATCGCGCTCCAGCACATGCAATACGCCACCCTTGCCGGACTGCGAGTTGATCCGCACCACTTCCTCGTAGCGACGCCCCAGATCGCGCGGGTCGATGGGCAGATACGCCACGTCCCATTTCTCGTCAGGCTGTTGCAACACCAGGCACTTGCGGATGGCGTCCTGATGGCTGCCGGAAAAGGCGGTGAACACCAGCTCGCCCGCATACGGATGACGGGGGTGCGTGCTGATCTCGGTGACCGCTTCCACCGTCTCGATGATCTCGCGCATGCCGGAGAAATCCACCTTCGGGTCGACGCCCTGGCTATACAGGTTCATGGCCATGGTGACCAGATCCATGTTGCCGGTGCGCTCGCCGTTGCCCATCAGGGTGCCTTCCACCCGATCCGCACCGGCCATCACCGCCAGCTCGGCGGCGGCCACGGCACAGCCCCGGTCGTTGTGGGTGTGCACGGAAATCTGCAGATGCTCGCGCTGGATAATGTGATCGTTCATGTGCTCGACCATGTCGGCAAACACATTCGGCGTGCTCACTTCCACCGTGGCCGGCAGGTTGATGATCACCGGCTGGCCCTTGGCAGGCTGCCAGACATTGACCACGGCGTTGACCACGTCGACCGCCACATCCAGTTCGGTGCCGGTGAAGCTCTCCGGCGAATACTGGAATACCCACTGGGTATCCGGCTGCTGTGCGGCATGGCGGGCGACACATTCGGCGCCGCGCACGGCGATGTCGCGGATGCCGGCAACGTCCATGCGGAACACTTTCTCGCGCTGGGTGCGCGAGGTGGAGTTATACAGATGCATCACTGCCCGCCGTGCGCCCTTGAGGGACTCGAACGAGCGGGCAATCAGTTCGTCGCGCGCCTGGGTCAGCACCTGGATAGTGACATCGGCGGGAATGCGGTCCTGCTCGATCAAGGCGCGAACAAAATCGAAATCCGGTTGTGAGGCGGCCGGGAAACCCACCTCGATTTCCTTGAAGCCCACTTTCACCAGCAGGTCGAACAGGCGCATCTTCTGGGCCACGGTCATTGGCTTGACCAGAGCCTGGTTGCCATCGCGCAGGTCCACGGCACACCAGTGCGGTGCGGTGCGGATGACCTGCTCCGGCCAGCGGCGCTGGGGACGCTGCACGGGGGTAAAGGGTTGGTACTTGCGATGATCGAACGCCATGTCGTACTCCTGAATTGCGCGGTTGCGCCCTGAACGTGTGTGGCCCGGGCCGGATGGGCGGGGGCTTTTCCCCGGCACCGGCCGCCTTGTGAGCGAAGGGGCCGGGGAAGCCGCCGGGCTTGTGGACCAGCGACAAGGCATAGTCTAGGCGCGTGGCCGAGCAATGGGTTTGCGGAATTGCCCTGGTTTACGCCGAAAAGGGCTATTTATTTCGCATATCATATAAACTACGATATATTTCACCCTTTCTGCTGCGCACCGCAACAGGATAATCCGGTGATCGACCTGTGGAGACCCCATGCCCGTTACTGCTCCGCACAAACTGGACCGCACTGACCGCCGCATCCTTCAGGCCCTGCAGGAGGATGGCGGCCTGACCAATCTCGAGCTTGCCGAACGCGTGGGGCTGTCGCCTTCGCCCTGTTCGCGGCGAGTCCAGAAGCTGGAGGAAGCCGGCGTGCTGCTGAACCGGGTGACCCTGCTGAACCAGAAAGCGCTGGGACTGGACCTGACGGCCATCATCCAGATCAGCATGGACCGGCACACGCCGGAACGCTTCGAGCGCTTCGAGCAGACCGTGGCCAGTTTCGAGGAGGTGCAGCAGTGCTACCTGGTCACCGGCCAGGACGCCGACTACCTGCTCAAGGTGGTGGTACCGGACATGGACGCCTATCAGCAGTTCCTGCTGGGCAAGATTACCCGTATCGAGGGCGTGACCGGGGTGCACTCCAGTTTCGTGATGCGCAAGGTGATCGATTCCACCGCCCTGCCGCTGGGCTATCTGCCAGAGTGAATGCCTCCAGCGCACAGCCAGGATTGACCCGGGCGCCCCGGCCAATGGCCTGACCCGACGGGCCGCTACACTGCCGCCCGATTCCAGGGTCCCCGGCTATTGATCAACAGGAGTGCTTCCATGCTGTCTTCCCTGCGTCGCCGCTACGACAATGCGCGCGACTGGCTGCGACGCCCCAAGGATCTGATCCAGGCCAACCGCACGCCGTTCGAGGTCATCCACGAACAGGACATTATTCGCCTGCGCTATTACCCGCCGCTCACCAGCGAACACATCACGGTGGACGGTCACGAGATGCCGGTAAGCCGGACCCGGCAGCAGGTGCCGCTGGTGCTGGTCACGCCGCTGGCCGCCAACACCTTGTTGTACGACCTGTTTGAAGAACGCAGTCTGGTGCGCTACCTGCGCGCCCGGGGCTTCGAGGTCTACCTGATTGACTGGGGGCGGCCGGGCCGTCGCCACGATCACTGGTCGCTGGAGCACTATTTCGCGGAACACCTGCCCGTCTTGCTGGACAAGGTGCGCGCCCACAGCGGTGAGCGCCGTCTGGCACTGCATGGCTGGAGTTTCGGCGCCCTGTTCAGCTACGCCTACACCGCGCTGGGTGAGGACCCCGATATCGCCGCGCTGGCATTGGTCGGCGCCCCCGGCGACTACCATGCCAACGGCGCGCTGGGCGTGCAGTACCGGCGCCTGTCACAGCAGCTGCGCTGGCTCAAGCGGCGCACCGGGCGCCATGTACACCAGTTGCCCGCGCCCCTGCTGCGCTCGCCGGGCTGGGTCAATGCACTGAGTTTCAAGCTGATTACGCCGGTATCGACGCTGAAGGGGTATCTGGATCTGTGGCGCCGTCTGGAGGATCGCGATTACGTCAGCAGCCACGCCACCAACGCGGCGTTCCTCGACGACATGTACGCGTACCCCGGCGCCGTCATTCAGGACATCGTGCGCCATCTGTGGACCGACAACTGCGTGGCCCGCGGACGCCTGCCGATGCGTCATCCGCGCGGCAACCTGTCTGCGGTGACCGTGCCGACCCTGCTGGTCACCGGGCGTCAGGACACCATCGTGACACGGGAATGCAGCCTGGCACTGCGCGTGCAGATGCCGTTGGCGCCGATCACGCATCACGAGGTGAGCGGTGGCCATATGGGTATTCTCGGGGGCAGCCAGGCGCCGCGTGACAACTGGCCGGTGGTGGCGGACTGGTTGATCCGTCAGTGCCGTGACGCACGCGTTGACCCGCGCATTGAAGAGGATGCTGCGCCGCCAGCGCGCCAGGCGTCCTGAACAGAGCGGCCTGAACAGACCCGCCCCGACACGCCCGGCGCCCTGCCGGGCATCAGGAGGCCGCGTCTTCCTCCGCGTCCTGCTCGGCCGCACGCTGTGCTGCGGCCACTTTTTCAGCTTCCGCATCGCGCAACGCCTTGATGCGCTGCTCGGCCATGCGGTTGGCCACGATGATCACGATGGCGGCCACAAAGGGTATCGCGCCCATCAGCGCGACCAGGCCCAACACCGCCATACCGATGCCCCAGATCGCGCCCCGCACCATGAACATCATCATGCCCATGAACACCAGCGAGGACATCGCCGAGGCGAAATAGGCGAGCATCAGTGACTGGAACAACTGCTGATGCGCCTCCAGATCCAGCGGCAACCAACCCAGCGCCGCAGCGCCCAGGAACAGGCCTATCAGGATCGCCACCACGAACATGATCAGCATCATGCGACGACGCAACTCGATGACGCGTATCACGCGCTCATTTTCATTCATTACCGCTCTCCAACCAGAAAGGCCTCACCATCGCGCGAGGCCTTTGCATGATACATGCCAGCTGTGGCGAGGTCAGCCGCGACCGAATAACCCCGCCAGCAGATTGGTGATCGGCGACAGCAGTTCAAGGATGCTTCCCACCGGAGACAGCACATACTGATCCAGGTGAAACGCCACTTCGCGCGTGACGGACAACAGCCCCGCCGACAGGAATTGCCCTGGCAACACGGCCACATCACCGGCGTCTTCCGAGAACATATCCAGCAACAACACATCCCTGACGATGGTATCCAGGGTGGCCTGAAGGTGCCCCACCAGCGCCGCCACCGCTGCACTGGAATCCAGATGCACCACATCAGCCACAGCGATCGCCGCCCCCTGGGCCACAGTACCCAGTACCTTGGTGATGCCTGCAAGCACGGGCACCTCGGCCGTCTGGGTACCAACCCCTTCGAGAATATTCTCGATATTGCGCGAGAGTTGCAGCAGCGGGCCCGCAATCAGCACCAGATCATCACGCGCACTGCTGCCCTCACGGTCCATACCCCCCACCCCGGCGGCCAGCGCGTCAAAGGCCGCGCCCAGTTGATCGAATGGCGCGGGCAACGCAGACGTGTCTATCCCGCTGAGCACATTGGCCGCCTCGATCACCGACAACAGGCTTTGCTCCGCCGCATCCTCGTCATCACCGCCCAGCAGGGCCGCCACACTGTCCAGGCTGTTGAACAACACATCCAGGCCACCGATCAACGCCGAGATGGTTTCCTGATGCGGGCCGTCGGGCAGCTCCGTCGCCGCGAGATTCAGGCCGGAGGTCAAGGCTGACTGGAAGGCCTGCAACGGGCCGCTGAATGCCGGATCAAAGCCCGTGCTGTCGCCCGCCAGTTCCTTGAGAGCCGGACCGACGAAAGGCACGGAAGAAAAACGATTCGGTGCTTGCAGGCCCGCCAGCGGCTGCTGGTCGTAGCAGTGACGATAGGCCGGTTGCAGCTGACCTTCGGCCACCACCCCCAGGCCGTTTTCCTGATCCGGATCCACGATATAGGCTTCCGTGCAAAGACGTGCCGGCAAGCCCCGGAGCGGGTCAGCGTCGACCGCCTCCATCCAGAAAAAGCCGTACACATCCCCCACCTGGAACCACGCCGGGTTACGCTCCGTATCGGTCAGCCCACGGGTCTTGCCCGCTGCGCCGCTGACAATGAATTCCGTGCGCCCGCAACGCTCTACGGCTTTCAGCTGTTGCAAATCATGATCATGCCCGGCCATGTAGAAATCGGCCTTGTCACAGATCGCCTCTTCCAGAAAATCCCGCCAGCGTTGGCCGGCCAGCACGGGCAAGAGCGCCCCGGGAATGCCGTCATAGTTGCCCGCGTTGCCATGCAGCCCGTTGGAGAGATACGGGTGATGCGCCATGGCGACCCGGAAGGTGGCCTGCGACTGACGAACGGATTCTTTTGCCCAGGACAACTGCAGCAGCCCATAGCGCTGGTAGGAATAATTGTAGTTGGCATCGGCGAAGCCGCCGGCGATCTGGTTCGAATCCAGCCCGAAGAATTCGATCAGCGGTTCCCCGGCGGCGTTTTCACCCCAACTGAAGCGATAGTAACGATCCGGCATCTGCCAACGGTCTGTCATACGGTCGGTGCGGAAGTGGTAATCCACCTGAAACTCACCGCGCGCATTACCGGCGCCATCACCACCGATAAAGCCGGTATTGTCATGATTGCCCAGCACCATGTAGAAGGGCAGCTCGACCGGCGCAAACGGCAGCTCGAATTTCTCCTCGAACTGCGGATCGTAAACGTGCGACACCCCGGACTCGTAAATATTGTCGCCAAACCCCAGCACAAATTCACAACCGGGATGACCGCTGCTGTCGAGCGCAGCCTTGCGCTCACACACATCGGCCATGGCGCGCGCCACGGCATAATGCTGCGGCGAACCGGTGCCCGAGTCGCCCATGGCAATGAAACGCACCCGTGCCGGGCCGTCGCCCGTTGGCGGCTGCACGCCTGGCGGCGGCGTGCTTCCCGGCGGCGCAGAGCCACCGCCCACTGAAGAATCCCCACCGCACGCGGCAAGGCCCAGCGACAACAACAATGTCAAAGGCAGCACTTTGCTCATACGGTTTGCTCCGGCGTATCAGGATGAAAGAGCGCCGTGCGCAACGTGCGCGGACGCGACAGGATCGGATCGCGGATCAGGCGACTGCTGCCGCTGTCCACCTTCATGGCCTTGGTGCGGCCATGATCCAGCTGACCGCGCAGATCAAAGTCATTGATGCTGCGCACGTAATACCACTCGGCCTGGGCGCGCTGCCGGTTGACATCCATAAGAATGAAGCCGCGCGACTTGCCTTCAAAATAGCGAATATGCGGATTGACCAGGGGCAGCAATGTGCCTGCCAGTTCCGACAGCCCCTCCGGGAATCCTGGCGAGGTCACCGACGGCGTAATGAATTCTGCCGCCAGCGGCTGGGCAAACAGCTCTCCGGTAATCGGCACCGGGTTCCGGTACACCTCGTTGGCCCAGGAGCTGTGAATATCGCCGGTCAGGATCACCACGTTGTCGATATTGTGGTCACGAATATGATTGAGAATGCGCAGCCGTTCGGCGGCATAGCCGTCCCACTGATCCATGTTGATGGCCAGCAGGTTGCCCCGCAGTTCCGGCACGCGCGGGTCAACACTGGGAATTTCGGCAATATTGATCTGCGCAAACATCACCTGCTGGCCGATGACACGCCAGCGCGCCTGCGACTGCTGCAAGCCGTCCAGCAGCCAGCCGGACTGCGCCTCACTGATCATCCTTCTACTGCTGCTATTGCGCGCCGGGTCAAAAGGCAGGTCCAGCGGCTCGTCGCGGCCCTCGAGCCGAGTATCCAGCATGAACAGATCGAGCAGATCACCAAACCGGAAATCCCGCCAGATACGCTCGATATTCCCCGGCGACTGTTCGCGAATCGGCAACCACTCGAAGTACGCCTGCTGCGAGGCGCGTTTGCGTGTTGGCCAATCGCCTTCGGTATTGGGCTGGTGATTCTCAGCGCCTCCCGTCCAGCTGTCGTTGGCACTTTCGTGATCGTCCCAGACGCAGATCATCGGAAATTGCTGATGCACCCGCTGAAGGTCGATGTCTGCGCGATACTGGGCATAGCGTTCGCGATAATCCGCAAGGCTGATGATCTCACGCGGCGGCAACGGGTCCCGATCCGGGAAGTTGCCATACTCACCCGGACCATACTCGTAAATGTAATCGCCGAGATGCAGCACAAAATCCAGATCACTCTGCTCGGCCACCGCACGGTATACCGAGAACAACCCGAAGGCGTGATTGGAGCAGGACACCACCGCGAAGCGTGCCCGGTCGACAAAGCGCCCGGCCGCAGGGAAGGTGCGTGTACGCCCCACCGGAGAACGCGCCCCGCCCGCTGAAAACTGATAGTAATACCAGCGGTCCTGTTGCAGCCCTGTGGCGTCTACCTTGACGCAGTAATCCTGCGCTGCCCGCGCCTGCCCGACGTAGGTCGCCACCACCTGACTCAACCCGGCATCACGCGCCACCGTGACCGTGACCGGAATCACTGCCGGGGTCTCACCGTTGGTGGGTATGACACGGCTCCATAACATCACCCGGTCAGCAAGCGGATCGCCAGAGGCGACACCGTGAGTAAACGCAACCCCGTCACCGCCACGTGGAGCACCCGGCTCCGCCACCGAACTGCTGCCACCGCACCCCGCCACGGCAGTGGCGGACACTGCCGCAATCCCCTTGAGCACAAGGCGCCGGTCAACGCTCATGATATGTCCTTCCCCGAAGATGGTTTCTGTGCGCTATGCTATGCCCATACACTTGGGACGAACGTATCAATCACGTTACTTTGGGTAGCAGCAATGAAAACTAACGTACGCTTCTTAGCGGTTACATTAGTCATCCTGATGACCGCGGCATGTCAGAAAAATGAACCGGACTGGAATGCGCTGGCCTACAACGCCCTGACACAACAGGGGGAGGCGAGACACAGCGTCATTGCCCATATCGATCAGTGTCGGGGCAGGATACAGAGCGACAACGCCACAGTCAGATGCCAGCTTCATGTGGAAATGCTGACCAGCAGAAAAACTCTTGAATCCCGGCTGGGTGATGCGAGCGAAAGCATTACTGTTGCCGAAATGACGCACCGGTTTGGCGATTTCGAACAAGGTGATATGAAAACTGTCTCAGCAACTCTGGCGTTCCGGCTCATCGACGGCGCATGGCAATTTCAGCCGTAGCAGTAGCCGCATGAAATGTGACTCAGCGCACCCGGCTACAATAAGCAAACAAAACTTTTTTTATTTAGTATAAAAGGACGCATTGTGTGCCGGTCGGGCCATATTCGAATCGGCCTGCGCACAAGCATTCTCCCGAGCTGTCCCGCCATGACATGAACTGTCCCCGGCAAACAATAACATCCTCCCTGATTCCGCCATTCAGAATCATCCATTCCAGAGGCTGCATTTGCCTTTCCTGAAGGGCGGGCCTAGCTTCAGCATGCTCGGCTATAAGGAGAAGAAGAACATGTTGCGCTATCTGATTGCCCTGGGCCTGGCGTGCGCGTCAATGCTCGCCTACGCTCAACCGTACTCTGATATTCCGTCATACGACGGCGACGATGATCTGTTGGGCAGTTTTCATGGCGGCTCTCGACTCTGGGCTTTCTGTCAACAGGACGCGTTACCGGACAGCACGCCGCTGCCCACTGATCCTCGCATGCTGCTGCAACCCGGCGTTAACGACGGCTTGGCCGTACACTTCAATACCTTCTGGAAAGACTGCCATGTTGATCCGGTGGCCGTACAGGAACGGGGCCAGCCCGAAACATGCGGTGAGCTGCGCGAGCGCGTACAGGCAGGCCGCGAGCTCCTGCGCACTGGCGGCGAGAAGGTAGGCGCCCTGTTCGCCGGCACCAAGCCCATGTCACTGGAGTCCGGGTTCGGAATTTCGACTTTCACCGCCAGTCAGTACAACCAGCTCTGGCGCATCTGGGGCGGCTTCATGCTACGCCCGGACAACTTTGATGAACTGGTCGCACAGCGCTATGGCTCCGGTTTCAAACAGGCACGCAATCCTTACCCGTTACCCTTCGAAGACCCGAATCGGACCGACGGTGGCTCGGGGCAGTTGCCCGAAATGTTTACCCAGTTGCGGGACGACGACGGTAGCTGGACCGGACGCATCGGTATTACCTGTCATGCCTGCCACAGCGGCGTAATCGGCACGCCGGAGGATGGCGAGGGCTTGGGTCTGACTTTTGGCAGCGGCAGTTCTCTGGCCGATCTGAACCTGTTTCTCCGTGACATGCTGCCGCTTGGATATCCGGCGTCGGCGGCCACGCTGCTCAACCTGAATCGTACACGGGGCACCAACAATGCCAGCCTCATCAATATGGCATTCCTGTTCCCCGACCAGGGATACCTGACACCTTCAGAAGTGCTGGGTCTCGTCACATCCGGCTCCACTGCCGGGATGGATACGCCCGCCTGGTGGAACATGGGACACCGCCCCGCCAAGTTCGTTGACGGCGTATTCCCCATGGATGCACCACGCGTCGATATGGTTTTCTACACGCCGTTTGCGGGTCTTTTCGGTTCCATTGGCGGCCCTGTCAGCGAAGCCGGAAAACGCTGGATGCGCGAGCATGGCCCTGATCTGAACAGCTATGTCGAGACCCTCAAATCGCCGCCCTATCCCTTCGATGTCGATGAGCAGCTGGCGCACGAGGGCGCCGAACTCTTTCATACTCTTGATATGTGGTCAGAAGAACGCCAGAACACTCTGCCACGCCCAGAGGGCAACGGCAGTTGCGCCAGCTGCCACGGCGCCTATTCCCGCCGTTACACTCAAGACCCCGGGTTCCTTGAGTCACCGGACATGGAGGGATTGGCCGGTTACATCGTGCCACTGGACATCATTGGCACGTCGCCCGTGCGGGCAATGACCAACAACGAGGCCGTTCAGACTGCTGGCGCGAAAAACTTCTTTGGCTACCCTCCAACGTTCGGTACAGATCAGGACTGCGGCCCACAGAACCGCGAGGCGCTACGCGGAGACCGGGAGCTGGGTTATCTGGCCCCACCGCTTTACGGCATCTGGGCAACGGCGCCCTATTTACATAACGGCTCCGTTCCTGACCTGTGGAGTCTACTCAAGCCGGAAGATCGCCCACCGCTATGGCGCCGGGTTTCCACACCGCCACGCAGCGATCAGCGCCATCGCGTGGTGATGGGTTTCGACACGGATCTCCAGCGCGCTTTCGATCAGGACAGAGTGGGTTGGCGCTACGACGCCATCGAGTGTCGCCGTCGCACCTGGTGGAGCCCAACGATATCCCCCTATATCAATTGTGATCCGCGAGATGATCATCAGGACCCGCTGTTCCAGCGTGTTGTCGCCGGGCTCTACAGCAATCTCGCCCTGGCGTGGAACATTTTGTTCCCACCGATTCTGACCAATGAACAGATGGAAGAACGCAAGATCTACAACACCCACATGTATGGCCAGAGCAACCATGGCCACGAGTTCAACAGCGTGCTGAGCGACAATGAGCGCCTGGCCATCATCGAGTACCTGAAGACCCTGTAGACTGAATGGCGGGGAGGGCTACGTCCCGCCATTGAGCATGCTACACTGCCACGCCTTGTCATCGCCTCGGGCCTGTGTAATGAACTATCTACCCTGCGTGGAGATAAACCCGGACCTCCGCGACGCCGACGCAACCGTCATCTGGCTGCATGGCCTGGGTGCCAACGGTCACGACTTTGAGCCCATCGTGCCGGAGCTGCAGTTGCCCGACTCGCTGGCCGTGCGTTTCGTCTTTCCGCACGCGCCGGAAATCCCGGTCACCATCAACGGCGGCATGCGCATGCCCGCCTGGTACGACATCAAGGCGATGGATCTGGAGCGGGTCGTGGACGAAGCGCAGTTGCTGGAATCCGCGCGTCGCACCACAGATCTGATCGAGCGGGAAATCGCACGCGGCATCGACAGCCGCCGCATTATCGTGGCCGGTTTTTCACAAGGCGGCGCGGTGGCCTACCACGCTGCCCTCACGTTTGAAAAACCCCTGGCAGGCCTGATGGCGTTATCCACCTATCTGGCCACGCCGGACATCACGCGCCCCAGCGACGCCAACCGGCGCTTGCCGGTGCGCATCTATCACGGCAGCGCCGACCCCATGGTGCCCATGATGCTGGGCGAGCGCGCCGCCGTGCAGTTGCGGGAAATGGGGCTGGAGCCCTCGTGGCAAAGCTACCCCATGGGGCACGAAGTCTGCCTGCCACAGATTCGCGACATCGCCGGGTTTATCGGCCGTTGCCTGATCACGGATAGCGATTGAACACCTGGGTCTCACCGTCGGCATCGAATAGCAGCACGGCGTAGTCATCCACGCGCCCGTCCATCTCCATGCCCGGCGAACCCACTGGCATGCCCGGCACGGCAAGGCCACGGGCAAACGGCTGCTCTGTCAGCAGCCGCTTGATATCGGCGGCCGGCACATGACCTTCGATGATGTAGCCTTCAACCATGGCCGTATGGCAGGACGCCATGTCCGGCGGCAAGCCCAGGCGGTACTTGATCATCGGCACGTTGTGCCGCAGCAGGGTCTGCACCGTAAAGCCATTTTCTTCCAGATGCGCAACCCAGTCGCCGCAACAGCCGCAGGTGGGACTTTGCCACACGGTGATCGCAGGCAACGACTCCTCTGCCGACTCGGGCGCTGGAGCGTCGCCGCGCGGCGCCAGGAACCAGCCTGCCGTACCAAGGATCAGCATGACCACCAGCACCATGAAAATCAGCATGGCGACACCTTGCTGATGTGTTTGTTTGGTCTTCAACATGACAACAACTCCTGAGCAGTAAACGCTAGTGGTGAGAGTGGTCGCGGCGAGGCACCGGTAACGGTGGTGTCTGGGCCCCCGCAAGCTTGCCACGACGCGGTGGCGAACCGAATGCGGGGTCGCTGCTTATCTTGCGCGCCACGGTACCTTCCGGATGCCGGTACCAGCCGGGGTCGGCAAAATCACCCGGCGACAGATCGTCCCGAACCTTGATCAACGTGAACATGCCGCCCATGCCGATATTCCCGAAAGGGCCCTGCCCCATCATCATCGCCAGCGTGTTGTCCGGGCCTTTCATGTGACCGCTGTCGGTGTGCGCCTGGTGTTCCGCCATGCCATGCTTTCCCATCGCCATATAGTCTGGCAGCAGGGTCCTGATCTGTGCTTCAAGATCGGACTGCCGCACACCCAGCGTGTTGGGAATATCATGCCCCATGGGATTCATCACGTGATGTGACATGTGGCAATGGAACGCCCAGTCGCCCGGCACCGCTTCGAACTCGAAGTCACGAGCCTGGCCCACCGCCACAATTTCCGTCGCTTCCCGGCGCCAGAGATTGCGCGGCCAGCGCCCCCCGTCGCCACCCGTCACCTCGAACTTGACCCCATGCACATGCATCGGATGATTCCACATGGACAGGTTGCCGATACGCAGACGCACGCGCTCACCTGTCCTGGCCACCAGCGAATCAATGGCCGGGAACACTTTCGAGTTCATGCTCCACAAATCGAAGTCCTGCATCACCGAGGGATCGGGTCGAGAGGTGTCAGGATGCAACGCCCAGTTATGCAACAGGATGGCGTAGTCACGATCCACCGGCACCTGTTCACCCGCCTTCGGGTGAATGATGAACATGCCCATCATGCCCATGGCCATCTGCACCATTTCATCCGCATGCGGGTGGTACATGTGCGTGCCGTGCTGCTGCAGGGTGAACTCGTAAACAAAGGTCTCGCCCGGTTGAATCGGCGGCTGGGTGACACCGCTGACACCGTCCATGCCGGACGGCAGGATCAGTCCGTGCCAGTGCACCGAGGTGTATTCCGGCAGCCGGTTGGTCACGAATATACGCACCCGGTCGCCTTCCACGGCCTCGATCGTCGGCCCGGGTGTGGTGCCGTTATAACCCCAGCAGCGGGCCTTCGAGCCGGGCGCAAATTCGTGCTCGATCTCTTCGGCGACCAGGTGAAATTCCTTGACGCCGTTGTTCATTCGATAGGGCAGCGTCCAGCCGTTGGGCGTGTGTACCGGCATATAACCCTGTTCATGACGTCGTCCGGAGGTCGCTTCGCCGTGGTTATGATGCTCATGCCCGGCATCGGCCAGGGCGCGGGTCAGTGCCGCAGCAGGCAGCAGGGCGCCCGCCGCCAGCATGAAATCTCTGCGCTTCATCAGTGATGCCCTCCATGATGATGGTGGCGATGGTGTTCGTGGTGTTCGTGGTGTTCGTGGTGTTCGTGGTACTCATGCGCGGCCGCCTCGGCGTCGTGCTCCAGCACGGAGGTGTCCAGTAACGGCAGCGCATCAATATCAAAGCGCTCGCCGCCGGTCGCCAGCACCAAGCGGGCATGCAGTTGCCAGTAATCGCCCAGCGCCTGCACCTGTTCCTGCCAGGCGTAAAGCTCATCCTGCTTCGCCGCCAGCAGATCAAACACCCCGTCAAACATGAAGTTGACCCGCTCCTGTCGACGCGCCACCACATCGGCCTTGGCCGGCAACAGGGCTTCTTCGCGAAGACTGATTTCAGAACCCAGTATCGCCAGCACATCATGCAGACGACGCACGTCGTGTAGCGCCGCCTGACGATACTGTTCGCGGGTCAGTTGCCACTGGTCACGCTGTGCCTGGGCAGACCGCAGTGCCCCCTGGTTGCGATGGAACAACGGCAGACCGAAAGACAGGGTCGGCCCGGTCAGCCGGGTGCTATCGGCTTCCCGTTCATGGCGCACCCCCACACTGACCTCCCCCAGCCAGCGGTAACGATGGACCAGCTCGACATTCTCCGTCAGCCAGGTCTCGTCCTTGTCCAGCGCCCGCAGATCCGGCCTGGTTTCCAGGGCGCGCGACATCAACACCTCCGCCGGGGGCAGTTCGCGCGGCGGCCTGGGCAGCGCCGTCGGCACAGACCAGTCGTCGTCCGGCGCGTCCAGCAGAGCCGCCAGCTCCGCGCGTCGCTGGGCGCGTTCGCGCTCAGCGGCGAGCAATGCCAGGCGCGCATGCGCCGCCTCGCTCTGCAACTGTGCCAGGGTCAGGCCGCTGATATTGCCCGCTTCGCGAAAGCGCTGGCCCAGTTCTGCCGACAGCGTGGCCGCACGGGTCACCAGAGTCTGCACCGCCAACGACTGTTCTGCCGCCACCAGCGCAAACCAGGCGCTCTCGGTATCGGCGACCAACTGATGCAGCGCCGCCACCGCGCGCTGTTGCTCACTGTCGTAGCGGGCGCTCGCCATGCGCCGCTGTGCCGGACGCATCAGCAACGCAGACAGGTTTTGTGCGAGGCCGAATCCACTTTCATGGCCGCCGCCTTCGGCACGCAACCAGGAGAATGACAGGGTGGGGTTTTGCCACTCACTGGCCGCAACGATCTCGGCGTGGGTGATATCCAGGCGCTGATATTCACGTCGCGCCCGGGGGTGGTGCGTCAGCGCCCGCCACAGCGCCTGATCCAGTTCGATCTCGCCCTGCAGGCGGTCATGCGCTGCAGCGTCGGTGTTCAGGCCCGACGCCTGCAAGGCTTCATCGATGCGCGCAGGCGCATCGTCCGGCGGCGTGCTTGCGCAGGCCGCCAATAACGGCAGCAGGCACACCAGCCGCCATGGGGGGGTAAGGGTCAACACGGTGCTTCTCCCTGATGAATCACGTCAATAAACGAACAGATGCCAGGTCAGGCGATGACGTGTGCGGGAGGTCTCAGCAATGGCAGGGTGTGAGCAGGGCTGGCCGGTTGCCCGGCGGCAAGGCTGAATTGTGCCGGTGTGGCAGGCAGCCATTGCCAGGTGGGGGTGATCAGTGCACTGGCCGTGCTGCACAGGCTCAGGCAGAGCAGGTCGCAGTCACTGCCATGCTGAGGCGGCAGGTCAGCGGCGGGCTGCGGAGCATCCTGATGATGGCCGCCACGGTGCGTGTCCTGCGCGATTTCCGGGTCGGTCATGGCCACAGTATGCTGCGGACAGCCGCCATCCCCCAGCGCGGTCAGCGGCAGGGTCAGCAGGCACAGCAACGTCACGGCCAGACATTTCCACATGCCGTCAGCATAGCAGCACTTCCTTGTGCTGGCACCGGCTTGACCTTGTCATGATGTCAGGGTTCAGCGTTATGCTGACCTGAATCAAGCGGAGTGCGCATCATGACGGAGCACACGGTAGACCTCGACATCAGTGGCATGACCTGTGGCGGTTGCGTGGGCCGCGTGGAGCGGGCGCTTTCCGGTGTGCAGGGCGTCCGTGACAGCGCCGTCAACCTGGCCACCGGGCGCGCCCGGGTGACGCTGGCCAGCGACACGGACCTCGCCAGCCTGCAAGCCGCCGTGGCCGAGGCGGGCTATAAGGCGACGCCGGTGGAAGACACTGGCCCGGGCGTATCCCGGGCGCAGCAGGCCCGGGATGAAGACGCCACCGCGCTGCGCCGCAGCCTGTGGTTTGCGGCCCTGCTCACCCTGCCGGTGTTCATCCTGGAAATGGGCAGCCATCTGTTTCCGCCCATGCATCACTGGGTCATGCACAACGTCGGGCTGCGCAACAGCCAGTTGCTCCAGGCCCTGTTGACCACGCTGGTGCTGTTCGGGCCCGGGCTGCGCTTTTTTCGTCTGGGGGTCCCGGCCCTGTTGCGGGCCGCGCCGGACATGAATTCACTCGTGGCGCTGGGCACCTCGGCCGCCTGGGGCTACTCGATGGTGGCCACCTTTGCGCCACACTGGTTACCCGAAGACACCGCGCATATCTACTTCGAAGCCGCGGCTGTGATCGTCACGCTGATTCTGCTCGGGCGTTATCTGGAGGCCCGCGCCCGGGGC
Source organism: Isoalcanivorax indicus (assembly GCF_003259185.1). NCBI lineage: Bacteria > Pseudomonadati > Pseudomonadota > Gammaproteobacteria > Oceanospirillales > Alcanivoracaceae > Isoalcanivorax > Isoalcanivorax indicus. The sequence continues at coordinate 141,669 of NZ_QGMP01000003.1, read as the reverse complement.
CGCACCAGCGCGGCCATCCGTCACCTGATGCAACTGCAACCGGACACCGTGCGGGTGCGGCGTGACGACCGGGACCAGGATATTCCGCTGGCCGAGGTGCAAACCGGTGACCTGGTCATCGTGCGTCCGGGCGAGCGCATCGCGGTGGACGGTGTGGTGGTGGAAGGCCGCTCTTTCGTGGATGAATCCATGATCACCGGCGAGCCTGTCGCGGTACAACGGAGCAGCGGCGACCCGGTCACCGGCGGCACCGTGAACGAGCGCGGCAGCCTGGTCTTCCGGGCCGAAAAGGTCGGCGCGGATACCGTGCTCGCCGGTATCGTGCGCATGGTGGAGGCCGCGCAAGGCAGCAAGCTGCCGATTCAGGCACTGGTGGACAAGGTGACCCTGTGGTTTGTACCCGCCGTGATGGTCGCCGCCGCCTTGACCTTCCTGGTCTGGGTGTTCGCCGGCCCGGCCCCGGCGCTGACCTTCGCGCTGGTCAATGCGGTGGCGGTGCTGATCATTGCCTGCCCTTGTGCCATGGGGCTGGCCACACCCACCTCCATCATGGTCGGCACCGGACGCGCCGCCGAGCTCGGCATCCTGTTCCGCCACGGCCAGGCCTTGCAGGCGCTGCGCGACACGGATGTGGTGGCCTTCGACAAGACCGGCACCCTGACGGACGGGGCGCCGCACATGACCGATTTCATTGTGGTCGCCGGCCAGGATCGGGACACCCTGCTGGCGCAGGTCGCTGCCGCCGAGCGTCCCTCGGAGCATCCTCTTGCCCAGGCGCTGGTGCAGGCCGCCCGCGACGCGGGACTGGATCTGCCCGCTGCATGGGACTTCGACGCCACGCCCGGTTGCGGCGTCAGCGCGACGGTGAACGGGCAGCAGATCAGGATCGGCAACGGCACCTGGCTGACGCAGCAGGGCATTGACCTGTCTGCTCTGGAGGCGGACGCGGCGGCGCTGTCAGCGCAGGCGCGCTCGCCGTTGTTCGTGGCCATCGACCAGCAGGCCGTCGCCGTCTGCGCGGTGGCCGATGCCCTGAAGCCGGATGCCGCCGACGCGATTCAGTTGCTGCACCGCATGGGGGTGAAGACCGTCATGATCACCGGCGACCGGCGCGCTACTGCAGAGGCCATCGCCGCACAGGCGGGTATCGACGAGGTAATTGCCGAGGTACTGCCGGACGGCAAGGTCGAGGCACTGGAAAGGCTGCGCCGCCACGGCCAGCGCGTCACCTTTGTCGGTGACGGCATCAATGATGCACCGGCCCTGGCCGCCGCCGATGTCGGTATCGCGCTGGGCACCGGCACCGACATCGCCATCGAGAGCGCCGATACCGTGCTCATGTCGGCACACGTCATGGGCGTGCCGCGCGCCATCGCTCTGTCGCGTGCCACGCTGCGCAATATCCGGCAGAACCTGTTCTGGGCATTTGCCTACAACACGGCCCTGATTCCGGTGGCGGCCGGGCTGCTGTATCCGGCCTTCGGCATTCTGCTGTCGCCGGTGTTTGCCGCGGGCGCCATGGCGCTGTCCAGCCTCTTTGTACTGGGCAATGCCTTGCGCTTGCGGCGCTACCGACTGCCCGCGCGGTTACTGCAGGAGACCACGGCATGAATATTGGCGAAGCGGCCCACGCCTCCGGCGTCAGTGCACGCATGATTCGTTACTATGAAAAAGCAGGGTTGATCGACGCACCGCCGCGCACCGAAAGCGGCTACCGTCACTACCGCGCACAGGACGTGCACATGCTGCGTTTTATCGCGCGCGGCCGTGCATTGGGGTTCTCCATGGAACAACTGCGCACCCTCACCGACCTGTGGCGCAACGATCAACGCAGCAGTGCCGACGTCAAGGCACTGGCGCAGTCACATGTTCGCGATCTGACGCGGCGCATCGCTGATTTGCAGGCGATGGTGGATACGCTCAGCACCCTGGCCCACCAGTGCCACGGTGATGAGCGCCCCGACTGCCCGATTCTGGACGCGCTGGAGAGCGACACTCAGAGCGGCCAGAAATAACTGATGGCGGGTACGGCCACCAGTATCACGACGATTTCCAAAGGCAGCCCCATGCGCCAGTAATCGCCAAAACGATACCCACCCGGCCCCATGACCAGCGTGTTCGACTGGTGCCCGATGGGGGTCAGAAAAGCGCAGGAGGCCCCGATCGCAACCGCCATCAGGAACGCATCAGGATTCACACCAAGCTGTTGCGATACGCCGTAGGCAATGGGCGCCATGATCAGGGCCGTGGCGGCGTTGTTCACCAGATCCGAGAGGAACATGGTGGCCACCAGTACCAGCGTGAGAATCCAGATCGGTGACAATGCCCCGGTAAGCTGAACAATACTGCCTGCCACCAGATCCGTGGTGCCGGTGGCTTGCAGGGCCTGTCCCACTGACATCATGCCGCCCAGCAACACCAGCACCGGCCAGTCGATATCGCGGTACATCTCGCGCACAGGCAGCAAGCCGATCAGCACATACACCACCACGGCCGCCAGCAAGGCGATGGCCAGCGGCAGTAGCGTGGCGCCCAGCACCAGCGCGCCGGCAAAGACCAGCAACCCGGTGATCGCGCGCATGGGCCGGTTGACCTTGATATCCCGCTCTGCCAACGGCAACAGACCGAGATCCCCGATACTGTCGTCAATGCTGTCGGGTTCGCCCTGCAGCAACAGTACATCACCGGCACGGAACGTCTGATCGCGCAGCCGCGAGCGAATCGATGCCCCCTCCCGCGCCATGGCCACCAGACTGACTGTTTGCCCGGTGCGGCGGCGCAGGTAGGCACTGTCGCGCCCTTCCAGCACCGAGCGCGGTGGCACCGTTGCTTCCACCAGACGCAGATCCTCGGCCTTGATGTTCTCCAGCCCGCTGAGCTTGCTCGCCACCAGTTCCAGCCCGGCCTTGTCCAGCAGGGGCCGCAGGGCTTCCGGGTCAGTGCGCACAATCAACAGGTCGCCTTCCTCCAGCACGCGCCAGGGGTGCGGATGCAGATACTGGTTCTTCCCTCGCACCAGCCCGACCGCCATGGCGTCATCGGAAAACACCTCTGGCAAATCGCCCACACGCTCACCGATCAGCGGGCTTGCTTCCATCACCCGGAGTTCGCAGATGTAACTGTCAATTTCGACGTGACTGCTGTCGCGCGCGCCGACACCCCGCGGCAGGAAACGCCAGCCCACCAGCGTCAGAAAAGCGATACCGACCACCGCCACCAGGCCACCCACCGGCGTGAAATCAAACATGGTGAACGCCTGGCCGGTGACGTCCGCGCGATAGGTCGCGATGATGATGTTCGGGGGCGTGCCGATCAGCGTGGCCAGGCCGCCCAGGATCGAGCCGAACGCCAGCGGCATCAGCAGCAGCCCGGGGGAGCGCTCGCGTTTGCGTGCCGAGGCCAGCGCCACCGGCAGCATCAGGGCCAGGGCGCCAACGTTATTCATGAACGCCGAGGCGAAACCGACCACCAGGCACAGCAGCCCGATATGGGCGTAGCGTGGCCCGGTCAACGGCATGACACGCGCCGTCAGCAGATCCACAGTGCCGGCATTGCTGAGTGCGCGTGAAATCGTGAGCACCGCCGCCACGGTGATGACCGCCGGATGGCCAAACCCGGCCAGGGCATCGTCCGCATTCACCCAGCCGGCCATGACCACCGCCAACATGCCGATCAGCGCCACCACGTCGTAACGCCAGCGCCCCCAGGCAAACAACACCAGAATCGCCAGCAACAGGGCCAACATGCCAATCTGGGCGGTCGTCATCATCCATGCTCTTGTTCAGGTGGTGCGACAAGCATGACGCCCCACGGCGCAGCGGTCGAGATAACAGGCCAATCAATTTACACTGTGAAACTGATCGCACGTCATGTACCGCGGGAGCACAGCGCATGTCATCCAAACAACTGCTGGTGGTCGCCCATGCCCCTTCCCCCAACACCCGCAAGCTGGTGGAGGCGGTGCTGCGCGGCGCCCGCCATGAAGACATCAGCGGTGTCGAAACCCGATGGATCGCACCGCTGGACGCCGGCCCCGACGATGTTCGCCGCTGTGACGGCATCATTCTGGGCACCACCGAAAATCTCGGCTACATGAGCGGCGCACTGAAAGACTTCTTCGATCGCAGCTACTATCCCGTGCTGGAAGAAAAGCAGGGGCTGCCCTGCGCCGTGTATATTCGCGCCGGCCACGATGGCACCGGCACACAACGCGCCCTGGAGAGCATCCTGACCGGCCTGCGCTGGAAGCTGGTGCAGGACATCGTGGTGTGTCGCGGCGACTGGCAGGAAAACTTTACAGAAGTATGTCAGGAACTGGGGCTGTACATGGCTGCGGGCCTGGAAGCAGGCATTTTCTGACGCCCGTCCCTCACTTACAAAACCCACCGGAAATATAGCCGTTTTTTACACTTTGGGTGCGCAGATGGCGGCATCATGAGAGAGCCTTGCAGGCAATGGGCGGCAGCATGCCGTCGGGACCCGGGAGCTCTTCACGCCGCGCTGCGGATGCACGTTCGTGCTTGTGTTCCCATCACTTATGCAGACGGAGTTCTGGTATGAAACGGATGCTTCCTATCATCGTATTGGCCGCCGCTGGGGCTGCCCAGGCCCAGACCGCTTACTGGGTCGACAGTAACAACGAACTGGTGCGCGATGGCTATGGCAATTGTGTGCGCACCGGCACCTGGAGCGAAAGCCAGGCCATCGCCGAGTGCGACCCTGATCTGGTCAGAGCCGAAACCCCTCGCGCTGAACCCGCACCGCCGCCGCGCCCGGCTGCGCCAGCGCCGCGTTTACATCAGGTGACCCTGGCGTCCGGCACGACCTTCGCCGTGGGCAGTGCCACACTGAACGACGACGGCAAACGCGAACTGGATGTGCTGGTGGAACAGCTCAAGGCACCCGGCACCAACGTGACGGCCATCACCGTGGAAGGCCATACCGACAGCACCGGTGGCGAAGCGCTGAACCAGCGCCTGTCTGAACAGCGCGCTCAGTCCGTGAAGGATTACATGGTCGAGAAAGGCGTTGACGCCGAGTTGATCACGACGGTTGGCCACGGCCAGTCCAAGCCCATCGCGGACAACAACACGACACAGGGCCGCGCCCAGAACCGTCGTGTCGAGATCAACGTGGACGGCACCGTACGACGCTGATCCAGGTCACATCGCCGCGCCCATTCCACCGTCGATGCGGAACTGGGCGCCGGTGATGAACCGGCTTTCGTCTGACGCCAGAAACAGCACCATGCTGGCCACGTCCAGGGATTCGCCGTAACGCCCCAGCGGTATTTTCTGCTCAAACAGGGCCTTCGCCTGTTCCGCCTGCCCCGGATCAAAGCCTTCCTCCAGCGAACGCATCATGCGGGTATTGATCGGCGACGGGTGCACGGAGTTGACCCGCACCTGCGCCACGGCCGCTTCCAGCGCGGCGGACTTCGTCATACCCACCACCGCATGTTTGGAGGTCACGTAAGGCGCTACACCCGGGCTGCCGGACAGCCCCGCCACCGACGACATATTGATGATGCTGCCGGAGCGCGCCTTCATCATTTCGGCCAGCACAAACTTCATACCCAGAAACGCGCCACGCACATTGACCGCCATCACGCGGTCAAAATCCGCTATCGACTGCTCGATCAGCGGCGCCACCCGCCCTTCAATACCGGCATTGTTGAAGAACACATCCGGCTTGCCGAAATGATCCAGCGTACTTTGCACGTAATGCTGAACCTCTTCCTCGCGGCTGACATCCGCCGCCACGGTCAGCAGGGTGTCACCACCGCCCAGTTCTACCGCTGCCTGATCCAGCGCGTCCTGGTCTATATCCACCAGCACCACCAGCGCGCCCTCATCCAGAAACAGCCTTGCCGTCTCCTTGCCAATACCACCGGATCCTCCGGTGATGATGGTCACCTTGTCCTGTAAGCGTTTCATGTCCGTCACCTCCATTGCGCCACGTTACTGTCATCCTCGCGCAGCCGGTACGGCCAGGCATTGCGCCAGATCAAGAAGCGGCCCTGCGCTCTTTTCCGCATTTTTACGTTCCCCCGGAGGCCGTGTGGTGGCGGGCCGGGCGGATGTTGGCAGGCCCGGCAAGGCCGGGCGCAGCCGGAACCCGTGCAGCAGGCCTTGGTCCATGCTGCTGTCAGGAATGCAGGGAGAGAGTGGATGCATCAGGAACAGGCCCTCCGGCAAGCGCGCCCGGTGTCGCACTGGACCGGCTGGGGACAGTGGCTGGCGCTGCTGACCATGACCATTGATCACATGAGTCGCCATGTGCTGCCCGCCGACCATGGGCTGGAATGGACTCAGGTGACGCTGGGCCGTATCGCCTTCCCGTTGTTTGCGGCCATGGTGGCCTGGCATGGCCTGTTCAATACCCGCGACCCGATGCGTTATGCGCGTCGCATCCTGATCATCGGTCTCGCGGCACAGATTCCGTTCATGCTCATGCCACGGGCATCGGATGCGCTGCTGCTGAACGTCTGTTTTACCCTGTCACTGGGCCTGATGTGGGGGGCCTGGTTGCGCACCCTGCTGGCCCGCTACCGCGATGACCAACTGGCGCCGGTTGCGCTGCTCCTGGCCGTTGCCGGGTCAACGCTGGCCATGTTCCTGGCCGGCCAATGGGTTGAGTACGGCCTCTACGGTCTGATGCTGATTCCGTTGATGATGCTGGCCCTGTACCAGTTGCATAACGCGGCCAGCGATCCGGGCGGTCGCGCCCTGGCGCTGCTGAGTACCCTGCCGGTGCTGTTTGCGGCCGGGCAACTGAATGTCTCGGACATTGCCAAGGGGTTTACGGTGGCCACCTGCGTGCTGGTGTTGCTGCTGGCCGCTGGCGCGGCGCGACGCGTACCGCCGGTGGCATGGGTGATGCCACGCAAGCTGTGGCTGAGCTGGTACCCCGGCCACTTTGCGTTGATCGCGGTATGGCTGTGGTTCGTGGGTGGTCTCTGATCTGACCTCAACGCTTGACCAGCATTTTTTTAGCGTCACACGCCACCACGCCGCGCCCGGACAAGGTGAGGCGCCAGCGCTGGGCCGCCTGTTGGTCGCCAGTGGCGTCCCGCCTCACCAGCAACAGATTGAAGAAGTGATGCTTCTCGATGGTGTGCTGCTGAATGCTTTCCGGTGTCGGCGGAAAAGTATCACTGACCAACAGATGATCCCGGGCATCGTTGATCATCTCGCTCAGGGCATGGCAATCCAGGCCAAGACTTTCCTGCACCTGATCATCCGCCATGGCCTCTTCATCCAGCGTGGTTTCCACGCGATAACAGACCACCTGACGCTCTTCGCTGATGTACCACTTGCCACGGTTTTCCCGTACCAGTTCAGGCAGTTCCGACAGCTTCTTGTAATCCATCCAGACACGCTGGCGCCCCATGGATTTACTGGTATAGGGCCGCAGCAGACTGATGCGCCACTTGGGGCGGCCACGGCGCAGCCGCCGCGTCACCGCCTTGATCAAGTCCTCACGCAGAATGTCACGCAGCGCATAGATGAAGGCGATCATCAGCAGCAAGGCCAGCGTCAGTTCGTGGGTAGACTCGCGCGTGCGGAAAATCAGCAGGGTAAACAGGCTCATCACCAGCATGGTGGTCGCCGCTTTCACCAGCTTCTGCGTGCCGGTGCCCAGCTCCGTCACGCGCGGCCGCAGCAGCACGGGGTACTCGATCAGCTTGCTGTAAAGGCGCATGCGGTTCCACACCTTGACCGGGTCCCCTTCATACTCCGGTTCGTACTTGTTGGCTGATCGTCGAGTGCGCTCCTCCGCGAGAAAATCAAGCACCGGCTGACGCGCCTCGGGTTCGAGGGCCGCCCACCCTGGCAAGGTCATGGCACGCAGGAACCACTGCTCCGCATACCAGGAAAAGTACACATCCAGATGGCGGAAATAACGATCCTTCTTTTCATCGTCCAGATGCGACGCACGCAGCCGCTGGGCGAAGCGTTCCGTTTGCCGCATGGCGCGTTCCAGCGCGCTGGCCAGCTCTTCCTGGTCATCCAGCCGCACCCGCAAACGGTCCATGGAGGCCTTGTAACTGGCAAACCAGGTGCCGAACGTCACTTCATAATAGGGCGACAACAGCGACGCCGAAGGGTCTTTCGCTGTCGCCCGGTCACGGGCCGGTTGGCCCACCAGACGAAAACGATGGCTGAGGCTGGCATGAAAGAACTGCTGCTCGGGCAAGGTCTGTTCCGTCAGATCCAGATCGTGCGGCACAAACAGGTACATCTCCACCTGATGCGGCCCCGGCTCCTTGAGGATCCGCGTGAAGCGAATCCGGAAGTCCCCTTCACGTCTCAGAATGAACATGGCATCACCAGTCCCTCAACGCGCGCGGCGCGCTTCGAACCAGACCCCCAGCCTGCGCTCAACCGGACTCACGGCAAGACTCCATCCAGCACATCGCTCGTTGGCCAGGTCACCGTGATCTCCAGCCCGACCAACCTTGCCACGTGCAGTGCCAGCCCCAGTCGCACCGTCTCCTTGCCGCGCTCGAGCTCAGAGATAAAGCGGGCGCCCACGCCCGCCGTGTCAGCCAGATCCTGCTGGGTCAGCCTCAGCCCCTTGCGGGCAGCGCGCACCGCCCGGCCGAAGGCCCGGGTGTCTGTCAGTGTTTGCGATACATCGTTCTGAACCATACGCCACCCACTATTACCGATCGGTATTATGACATCGACACTATCTGAGAATGCGCGGCGCGGGCAGCCATTGCTCCAGCGTGGCGATATTGTCATCAAGGGCAGCCATGGTTTGCCCCGGCAGCACGTTGGCCACCCAGGCGGCCAGGCGCAGGCCGCTGGCGCGGATGGCGTCGGCGGTGAGCAGGGCGTGGTTGAGGCAGCCCAGCCGCATGCCGACCACCAGAATCACGGGCAGGTCCAGTTCGACGGCCAGATCAGCCAGGCTTTCGCGGTCGTTCACCGGCACCTTCCAGCCGCCCGCGCCTTCCACCAGGAGCAGGTCCGGGTCCCGCGCGGCGTCGCTGAGCAGGGCGCCGCGCACATAGCCCGCCAGCCGCGCCACATTCATTCGGCGGCCTTCCTGTTGCGCCGCAAGGTGCGGTGCCATGGGGGCCTGCAACAGCACCGGGTTCACCTGGTCGTAGGGCAGCTTGATGCTGGAAGCGGCCATCAGGGCCCGGGCATCCTCGTTGGTCGGTCCGTCATGGGTCCCGCAGGGTGACGGGGCGGGGTCCGCCCCGGCGGCCACTGGCTTCAGGCCGAGCGTGCGTAACCCGGCTGCGCTGGCTTGTTCCAGCAGGCGGCAGGCCACCCAGGTCTTGCCGACTTCGGTGTCGGTGCCGGTAATAAAAAAACGCCCTCGGGGCACGCGCGGGTCTGTCATGTCATTCTCCACGGCGCAGCAGCAGCTGGCCGATCTGCCAGGTCAGGGGTAAGCCTTCCATCGTGCGCTGTTGCTCGTAGGCCTCGACCATGGCCAGCAACCGGCGACGGCCAGTCAGACCGGCAGGCTGGTCGCGGAAGACATGATGGGCGCCCGTGGCACGCAGCATGGTGCCAATGGCGCGCACGTCCGGGTAATGCTGACGCACTTGCCACTGGTGTTGTGTTTCCACCTGCCAGCCGTGGTCGGCGAACGCAGCCTGCCAGGCCACCAGCGCGTGAAACGGATTGACGTGCTGACCCTGGTCCGCCTGCGCCCAGCTGTCGCGCAGTTCCTGCAAGGTGCCGGGCAGCGGCACGCAGAGGGCGAACCAGGCACCGGGACGGCTGACGCGGGTCAACTCGGCGGCCAGAGGGGCCAGGTCACGACACCATTGCAAGGCGAAGGATGAATAGATCAGGTCCAGGCTCTGGTCTGCCAACGGCAGGCGGGTGGCGTCCGCACACACCCCCCGGTACAGGTCGTTCAGCCGCCCGCGCTCAGCCGCCTCTTCCAGCATCGGCAGGGCCAGATCCAGACCCAGCCAGCGAGTGTCAGGAAAGCGCGTTTGCAGGCGCCGGGCCATGGGCGCAGTGCCAGCCCCCAGATCGAGCGCGCGGTGCGCCCGGACGTCATCCGGCAACAGCGCCAGCAGCGCCCGCGCGGCACTGAGTTGCAGCGTGGCATAAGCATCGTAGGTGCGGGCTGCACCACCGAAATGGCGGGCGACCGGGTCGCCAGGCGCAGCGCTGACTATCGGCGCGGGGCGATTCATGCTGCCCATAACGCACGCTCCGCTAACACCGGCGGGTTCATGCCCCGTCCTCCCAGGGCACGATCTCCTGCTCACGATAAAAATCCAGCAGGGCCTGCAGATACAGGTCAGGAGCCGAGATAAAGGGTACGTGGGCCATGTCGGCCAGCAAGGCCCAATCCATCTGCGGATGCAGGGCCTGGATATCCGGGATCACGGCGGCGGGCACCAGGTTGTCGTTCTCGCCAAACAGCATCAGCAGGGGTTGTTTCACCTGAGCCAGGGTGCTGCGCAAATCCGCTTCACGAAGAATGGTCAAGCCACCACGCAGGGCGCGCCCGGCGGGCAGGCCACAGAAATACAGGATGTCCTTCAGGCGCCGCACATCCTCACGCAGCGTGGCGCTGCCCTTGCAGTTGAGTGCGAGAAAACGGATCAGGGTGCCTTCCTGATCCTCTTCAAAGACTTCGGCAAACTTGCCCAGGATCTCCGCTGGCATGGCGGCAGGCCAGTCGTCACTGGCCGTGAAGCGCGGCGTGGTGCCCACCGTGACCAGCGACTGGACACGCTCGGGATGCGCATTGGCCAGAGCGATCCCCACCAGGCCGCCGAGAGACCAGCCCATGACATGCGCTTTTTCCGGCATCACGCTGAGCATCCGGTTGACCAGAAAATCGAGCGTGTACTCGTCATTGGGCAGCGGGCTTTGCCCCATGCCGGGCAGATCAATCACGGTGACACGAAAATGCGCCAGCAGGCCGGGCATGATGTCGTCCCAGACGATCGAATGCAGGCCCCAACCATGCAACAGCACCAGATCCGGCGCCTGCTCAGGGTCCGCTGCGGTGCTGCGATAGATATTGTGGAACGGCTTCAGGGCACTCATGGGGAGGCCTCCGGTATCAGATCACGCGCGTCGGCCAGCGCCGCCAGCAGTCGCTCGACATCTTCGTGCTCATGGGCCGCCGACAGGGTGATGCGCAGTCGCGCAGTGCCCTCCGGCACGGTGGGCGGGCGAATGGCAGAAATCAGGCAGCCGTGCTGACGCAGCCGCTCGCTCAGCGCCAGGGCGGCCGCATCGCTGCCCACCACCAGCGGCTGAATTGCGGTGGCCGAGTCCATCAGTGTATACCCCAGGGCCGCCGCGCCGTGACGAAACTGGTCGATGCGTGCGGCCAGCTTGTCGCGGCGCCAGCTGTCCTGCTGCATCAGCGCCAGGCTGACGCCCGTGGCGGCGGCCACCGCCGGCGGCAGCGCCGTGGTGTAGATATAGGGCCGCGCGAACTGAATCAACGTCTCGATCAGTTCGTCGCTGCCCGCCACAAAGGCCCCGAAAGTCCCGAGCGCCTTGCCCAGGGTGCCCATGTACACCGGGATGCGTCCGGCCACGCCTTGCGCTGCCGGGGTGCCCGCACCGCCCGGCCCGAGCACGCCGAAACCGTGGGCATCGTCCACCATGACCCAGGCGTCGTGCGCCTCGGCGGCATCGCACAGTGCCGCCAGGGGCGCCGCGTCGCCGTCCATGCTGAAGATGCCGTCGGTCACCACCAGACGGCGCCGGGCGGCGCCGCTTTTTTCCAGTTGCGCAGTCAGGCTGGCCGGGTCGTTATGCCGGTAACGGCGAAAACGGGCACCACTGGCGAGCCCGGCATCGATCAGGGAGGCGTGATTCAGGCGATCTTCCAGCACTGCGTCGTGAGCGCCCATGAGCGCGCTGATCACGCCCAGGTTGGCCATGTAGCCGGTGGAAAACAGCAGCGCGCGGGGCTGGCCGATGGCCGCCGCCAGCGCGTCTTCCAAAGCCTGGTGGTGGCGGCTGTGGCCGCACACCAGGTGTGAGGCGCCACTGCCCACGCCGTACTCTGACGCCGCAGCCTGGAGGGCCTCAATCACCGGCGGCGCCGACGCCAGCCCGAGGTAGTCGTTACTGCAAAAGTTCAGCAGGGTGCCATCGCCCAGCCGCGCCTGACGGCCCACGGCCGCTTCCTGGGTCAGACGTTGCCGGTAGCGGTGCTGCGCACGCCGTTCGGCCAGGGCGGGCGCCAGATCAAACGGCATGGCATTCAGTCGAGCGCTGCATCAGGCACTGCGCTTGTTAAGCACAGGCTTGGGCGCGCTCTTGTTCAAGGCATTGTAGAACTGCCCCTGTTCTTCCGCAGCCTGCTCAGCGATTTGCTGTTGCAGCGCGGCTTCGGCCGCTTCATCCGAATAGTCGCCATCCAGGGCCAGCGGGTGAATGCCCAGACGCTTGAACAACTGGCGGTCGTGATCCGCCTCGGGGTTGTCGGTGGTCAACAGGCGCTCGCCGTAGAAAATCGAGTTGGCCCCGGCCATGAAGCACAGCGCCTGGGTCTGGTCGTTCATTTCCTGGCGACCTGCGGACAGACGCACGAAGGATTGCGGCATCAGGATGCGCGCCACCGCAATGGTGCGCACGAATTCGAACGGGTCGAGATCATCGACCTCCGCCAGCGGCGTGCCTTCGATTTTCACCAGCATGTTGATTGGCACGGATTCGGGGTGATGGGGCAAGTTGGCCAGTTGTTGCAACAACCCGACGCGGTCCTGGCGGCCCTCGCCCATACCGACGATTCCGCCACAGCAGATTTTCATGCCGGCATCGCGTACGTGCGCCAGCGTGTTGAGGCGGTCGTCATAGGTCCGCGTGGTGATGACCTTGCCGTAGTATTCCGGCGAGGTATCCAGATTATGGTTGTAGTAGTCGAGCCCGGCGTCGGCCAGCGCGTCGGCCTGCTCCTTGTCGAGCATGCCCAGCGTCATGCAGGTTTCCATGCCCAGCGCCTTGACCTGACGCACCATCTCCAGCACGTAGGGCATGTCCTTGCCGCGCGGGCTGCGCCAGGCAGCGCCCATGCAGAAGCGTGAGGCGCCCTTTTCCTTTGCCTGCTGCGCTTCGGCAATCACCTTCTGCACTTCGAGCAGCTTTTCCTTCTCCAGCTCGGTGTTGTAGTGGCCGGACTGGGAGCAGTACTTGCAGTCTTCCGGGCAAGCGCCGGTCTTGATCGACAGCAGCGTGGATACCTGCACCGCATTGGGATCGAAATGCGCCCGGTGCACGCTGGCCGCCTTGAACAGCAGATCATTGAAGGGCAGGGCAAACAGGGCCTCCACCTCGTCACGGCGCCAGTCATGGCGTGTCGCCTGTCGGTCTGCGCTGACGGCAGATGAGGCGGATGTCGTCGGTGAACTGGCGGTAATGGCGGTCATGGGGCCTGCTCCGGGGCGGTTAATCTGATCGCAGACTAGGTAGCCGCCCGAGACATGTCAACCAGATGAACCTCTCAAAAGTTTACGAATGGACAATTTTTAACCGATCCGCCGCTGGACTGCTTGCCGTGCGCTGCGTGCTGTGCGGCCTCCCGGCAACCGCCGATAGTGCCCTGTGCAGCGGCTGCCAGACGGAAATGCCGCCACTGTCCCGGCCCGGGCATACCCTGTGCCGGTGCGGCCTGCCCTGCCCGGGTACCGCGCCATCGCCAGGCACGTTACCGCCGCTCTGCGGGCGCTGCCTGCACTCACCGCCCCCGTTCGAGCGCCTGCTGGCACCGCTGGCCTATGCCTTCCCGCTGGATCGGGTGATTCTGGGCCACAAGCAGCAACGCCGTCCGCCCATGGAGCGCGCTTTCCTGTGGCTGTGGAACCGGTTGCTGCCGTTGCCCGGCGCCCAGCGTCCGGATCTGCTGGTCCCCGTGCCGCTGCATTGGCGGCGGCTCTGGTGGCGCGGCTTCAATCCGGCCTGGCAACTCGCCCACGCTGCCGGCACCAGGCTGGGCATCCCCGCCCGCCCGGTGCTGGCCCGGCATCGGCCCACGCCCTCGCAGCAAGGGCTGACCGCCGCCGCCCGGCGGCGCAATCTGACCCGGGCGCTACGCATAACGCAGCCCATCGACGGGCTGCATATCGCTTTGATCGACGACGTCGTGACGACCGGAAGCACCGCGCGCGTGGCCAGTCAGGTGCTGCTGGACGGCGGCGCCTCCCGGGTCGAGGTCTGGGCCCTGGCCAGGACCCTGCCCTCGGCCTGACCGGCGTTCTCGTCAGGCCCCTCGCCTCCAGGCCGTGGGGGCAGGCATAATGCCCAGCTGTGAGGGCTGGCACGGAGCCGGCCCGCTGTACCGGGGGTTTGTGAACAATGAAAACAACAATAACCACTATCGCCCTGTTCGCCCTGCTGGGCGTCAGCACCGGCTTGCAGGCCGCCGACCGTTACGAAGGCGTGCACCTGATCCGTGGCACCGTGCTGTCCATTGGCCGCGTGGACCCGAGCGCCAGCGTGGGCACCGGCTTCTTTGTCGATGCCAACTACACCAGCGTGGCACTGAACGCCGGCATCGCCACCAAGAAGTTCGGCGAATCGCCGTTCCGCAGCGGCGGGCCCACCGAAGAAGACGAGCGGGTTTCCGACAAGCGCGTCAACAACGTCTACGCCGGGGTCGGCTTCGGTCGCATCATCCAGTTCCAGGGCGGTTACGGGAACCAGGGTGAGCTGCTGCGCCTGCGCTCGGATTTCAACTTCCGTTCGATCGTTGATTTCCTGAGTCAGCAGAGCACCCCCGCACAGCGCATGACGCTGGCCGACCGGATTACCTTCACCGTCTCGGTGGAGCGCTACAGCGGCAAGGATGATGTGTTCAACAATGCCACCTGGGGTGTCGGACTGCTGTTCTGAGCATGCCGGGTGGCGCGACTGACCGAGGTGCGTGTTGCAGATCGAGATTCACCAGGGGCACTACCCGCCACCCAACCCCGATGGCATCACCGTCATCATTGACGTGATCCGGGCGTTTACCACCAGTCACTTCGCTTTCAAGGGCGGCGTCGAGCGCATCCTGCCGGTGGAAACCGTCGAGGAGGCCTTCCGGCTGCGCGAGCACCACCCGAACGCGCTGCTGGCGGGCGAGGTGAATGCCTTGCCCATCGACGGCTTCGATTTCGGTAACTCTCCCAGGGAGGTGGACCACGCCGCGCTGGCTGGCCGTACCCTGATCATGCGCACCACCAATGGCATGAAGGCCACACTGCATGCCCGGCCCTGTGCCGGGCTGTTTGTGACCGGCCTGGTCAGCGCCCGCGCCACCGCCCGGGCCATCCATGCGCGCAAGCCGTCGAAGGTGGTGCTGGTGGCCTCTCATCCCAGCGGCGATGAAGACGTGGCCTGTGCCGAGTACCTGCGCGGCCTGCTGGGCGGCCCCGGCATTGACGCCGATGCCGCCGAGGCGCGCACTCGCCAGGCCCGCGCCGCCATCAAGTTCATGGACGGGCGCAGCGCCTACCTGCGCGCGGCCGATATCGACATGGCCTCGCGCTGTATGGATACCGGCTTTGCCATGGAGGTCCGTGGTGACGAGCCCCTGACCATACTGCCCTGCCCTATCTGACTGTACGTTCCGGTCATGTGCCTTCACGGGTCGCTGCTGTAGTCTGATGATCAAACGGTTGTTTGATTTTATTGTAGCGTGAAGAGGCGCCTCCCATGATCGAGTGGAATGAACAGCAGCGCATGATCCAGGGCATGGTCCGGGATTTCGTGCAGAAGGAAGTCGTGCCGCATATCGACGACATCGAATACAACGGCGTACCGCCGTACGACATCCTGCGCAAGATGATCAAGACCTTCGGCATGGACGTCATGGCGAAGCAGAACTTCGACAAGCAGATCGCCCGCGAAAAAGCGGCCGCCGCCGGTGAGCCGGTGGAAGAGAAGAAAAAGAAGGATGGCGCGTCCGCCGCTGCCGGTGAGCAGGCCGCCATGACCATGATCCCCATCATCGAGCTGTGCCGCCATGCCCAGGGGCTGGTGACGGCCATGGGCGTGTCCATGGGGCTCACCGGCGGCGCCATCATGAGCAAGGGCACCACCGCGCAGAAGGAGCGCTGGGCCCTGCCGCTGCTGACGCTGGAAAAAGTCGGCGCCTGGGCCATTTCCGAGCCCAATTCCGGCTCGGATGCGTTCGGTCAGATGAAGACGCTGGCCAAGCGCGACGGCGAAGGCGGTTACATCATCAATGGCAGCAAGACCTGGATCACCAACGGTCCCTACGCCGACACCATCGTGCTGATCTGCAAACTGGACGACGAGGGCGTGGCGCCGCAGGACCGCAAGATCGTGTCCTTCATCCTGGACAGCGGCATGCCCGGGCTGGAGCAGTCCAAACCCTTCAAGAAGATGGGCATCGGTTCCTCACCCACCGGTGAGCTGTTCCTCAGCGATGTGCGCGTGGGCGCTGATCGCCTGCTGGGCGGCAGCGAAGACGGCTACGGCCGCTCCGGCGCCAAGGCCACCTTCATGCAGGAACGCGCCGGTGTCGCCGCCATGGCCCTGGGCATGGTGGAGCGCGCTCTGGAGCTGTCGGTGCAGTACGCGAAGGACCGGGTGCAGTTCGGCCGCGCCATTGGCCAGAACCAGCTGATCCAGCTGAAGCTGGCGAAGATGGAAGTGGCGCGCATGAACCTGCAGAACATGGTCTTCCGCTATATCGAAACCGTCGCCTCCGGCAAGCAGATGACCATGGCGGAAGCGTCGGCCATGAAGCTGTATGCCGCCCAGACCGCCATGGAAGTCGCCACGGAAGCCGTGCAGATCCACGGTGGCTACGGTTATATGCGCGAGTCCCGGGTCGAACAGTTGATGCGTGATGCCAAGATCCTGCAGATCTACGCTGGCACCGACGAGATGCAGATCATCGCCATCGCCCGCGACCTGCTGGCCCGCGACTGAGGCCTCTGGCTTGCCTTGCCGCCCGCAACCCGGGGCGGCAAGGCGCTGGCAGCCTTGCCTCAGCGTGGTATGCTTGCCCGGCTAACCAGACAAGTCAGGGTGAGAATAATGAAAACAACCCACACCCCCCTGTGGCTGCTGCTGTGCGCGCTATTGACCGGCTGCCAGACACTTCAGGGCGAACGCGACGGCGACATCTACTACTCTCCCGGCGGGGCCTACGCCATAGATCTGTCCGTAAACACCTTTCGGGGACAGGTCAGCCTGGAGGAAACCTGCACTCCGCACGCCGGGTCCACCACCTTCTGGGATGGCAGCGGGCGCATGTTCCGGGTCGATTACCATCAGGCCGAAGGCAATCCTGAACTGACCGTGCCGCGCTTTGCGTCGGATCTGACGCTGTTCAACCTGGTCCTGAACAACTACCTGCGCGACCGCATTGCACCTGCCCCCATGGTGACCTCCGTCGAGGCCGCCCATCGGGAATTTCTGCAGGATGCCGAACCGCGCTCCCTGTTCGCCATCGTCAGCCTGGATGTGGACGGCAGTCTGGCCCCCTCGGAAAATGCCGTAAGCGGCACCCACTACTACGGTTTCCTGTTGTTCAAGCAGGGGGAACTGATCTATGTGGTGCAGCACCGCCAGCCGGTGATGATGCCGGAGAAGATGAAGGCGGTACTGCTGCGTCTGGCGGATGCCATGGAGATCCCCGGCCGGACCCGCAACGAAACGGATCTGGAGCGGTTGCGACGCGTCCTGGCGCGCATGGCCCCCGGCGGCAAACGGGAGCCCGCCCGCCTGTGCAACGCGGGCTGAGCGGTTACACTGTAGCCAAGGACCCTACCGACACAGGAGAGGTATCATGCCGCTGGCACAGGAAACATGCGAAGCCTGCCGTGCAGACGCGCCGCGCGCCACAGACGCCGAGATCCGCGACTGGCGTCAGGAACTGCCCGAGTGGAAGCTGATCGAAGAGAACGGCGTACAGAAACTGGAGCGTCGCTTCAACTTCAGCAATTTTGTCGAGGCCATGGCCTTCACACAGCAGGTCGCGGACCTGGCAGAGGCCGAAGGCCACCACCCGGCCATCGTCACCGAGTGGGGCCGGGTGACGGTGATCTGGTGGACACACAAGATCCATGGCCTGCATCGCAATGATTTCATCTGCGCCGCGAGGACCGACGCGCTGGCGGGCTGAGGGCCGCGCCCCACCCGGCGCCGCCCCAACGCCATCCACACAACGCACCAACAACGCATCAACAACAACGCACCAACAACAACGAGAGTGCCTGCTTGAAACGCTTGCTGCTGACGCTGTCCGTCCTGCTGGCGCTGGGCCTGATCGCCCTCGCGCCCACCCTGATCCTGCATTGCCAGATTCAGCTGGATTACCAGCCGGAACCCGAGGAACCGCCTATCTGGCCTATTCCGGACGACGAGACCGCTGCGCGCAAGGCGGTGTTCATCAATATGCTTTTACCCGTCGTTCAGGCACGCAACCGCGAGCTGCTGGCCGAGCGGGAGCAGGCTCAGGCGTTACGCGGACGTATCGCAGACGGTACGCTGACCGAGGCCGAACTGGGCTGGTTGCAGGCCCGTGCCACGGAATACCGACTGGAAGCCCCGGACCACCTGGATGACATGAGCGAAGCCTGGCTGGACACCTTGCTACGCCGTCTCGACATCGTGCCCGCGGATCTGGCGCTGGCCCAGGGCGCGCTGGAATCCGCCTGGGGCACCTCGCGCTTTGCCGAGGAGGCCAACAACCTTTTCGGCCAGTGGTGCTTCCGCCCCGGCTGCGGCGTGGTGCCCGCCAGGCGGCCGCTGGGCGCGCGCTATGAAGTGCAAAAATTCGCCACCGTGGAGGATGCGGTGGCCAGCTATATGCGCAACCTGAATACCCACCCGACCTACCGCGAGTTGCGCCTGCTGCGCGAGCGCCAGCGACAAGAGGGGCTGAAGCCGAGCGGACGCACGCTGGCGGCAGGCCTGGGCGGTTACGCGGAAATCGGCGACACCTATATCCGCCACATCCGTTCCGTTATCCGCGCCAACGATCTGGAAGCCTTCAGCGATATCTGAGCGCGCTCATTCGCTGTACCAGCCCCCGCTGTCACGGCGCATCCACAGGTGCGAATACCAGTAGAAGCGACCCTCTCCCGCACTGGCGGTGCAGTTTATCAGGCTGCGCCCTGGCATCAGGTCCCGCGCGGGCTTCACCTGTACCCGGTCCTGCTCCTCACCCCGCGTCCAGTCCAGCTCTGCAGGCGCCCCACGGGCAAAGCAGTTCAGCCCGCGCCGGTGCCATCCTGCCGGCAAGGTCAGCGTAAACGCCGGTCGAGCCTCATCCGTGATGCCGCTCTCCGGCGTGATCCCGCGCGCTGGCATGGGCAGTGCGCGCACCTTGTCACCCAGGCCGTTCCAGTCGGCAAACTGCCGGTTCACCGGGATACGCGGCACATCAAGCCAGTCGACGTTACCGTCCAGTGCACCACTTCGCTGGGCAAACCCCTTGTAGCCCATGTCGGCCAGCAGAGCTCGCACGGCCGGGTCATGCTCACCGTAAGGGTAGGCAAAGAATTTCGGCAGGGACGCCCCGGTCCATTCCTCAAGCAGTGCCTGAGCCCGTTCGATGTCGCCGCGCAAACGCGCTCGCCAGGCGCGTGCCGACTCACGGTCCTGGCGGCGCACCATGTGCAGATGGGTATGACTGTGGTTGACCACCAGATGCCCGCGTTCATGCAGTTCCTTCACCTGAGCCACGCTCATCATCGGGCGGCGGCGCTCCAGCACCGGCGCTGTCGCCACGAAGACCGTAGCCGACCAGCCGCGCGCTTCAAGCATCGGAATGGCGTTGTCGATGATGCTGACATAGGCATCATCGAAGGTGATGCTGGCCAGCTTTTCCCGGGGGTCAGCACCATCACGGACACGCTCGACCAGCTCGTCCAGACGCACAACCTCGAAGCCTTCCTTATCAAGACGGTCAAGATGCTCCCGGAACTGATCCGGGGTCACGGAGGTTGCTGCCGGGGTCTGTTCGCTGACATGGTGATACAGCAGGATAACCGCCGCCTGCGCCGGACGCGGCAGGGTCAGCGCGAGTGACAATGTCAGCGCCAGGGCCAGCACCAGCAGACTCGCCAGCCTCAGTTTGATGGTTTGCATCATGCACCTGTCAGTTTCGGTTAGTGTGGCCTGCAGTGGCCGGGTGCTAGCATCCTGTGCACACCCGAAACCCGAGCAGCATAATCAGTCTGGAGCCTGCCATGTCCCTGAGCAAGGAACAACTCGACACCATCAAGACGGCGGCCTCCACGCCGTTTCCGTTTGCCACCCGCTGCGGTTCCACGGTGGAGGAACTGGAACGTGGCTACTGCCGGATGCGCATGCCGTTCGAGCCCAACGTCAATCACGTGGGCACCATGTACGCCGGTGCGCTGTTTACGCTGGCCGAACTCCCGGGCGGCGTGATCTTCCTGTCCAGCTTTGACACCCGCCACTACTACCCGATCGTCAAGGACATGCAGATCCGCTTCCGGCGCCCGGCGAAAACCGACATTACCGTGGAGGTGCGTATCAGTGAGGAAGAGGTCCAGCGCATCCAGGCCGAAGCCGACGCCAATGGCAAGGCGGATTATGAATGGGAGTGCGAGTTGAAAGACGCCAGTGGTGAGGTCGTGGCGATCTCTCGCAACCTGTATCAACTGCGCAAGATCGGCATGTAAACCGATGACTGACTATCACCCCGCCCCACCACCGTGGACCCTGACCGGACGCGCCTACGCGATCCCTTTGCGCCTGCCCGATACCCAGCGTATCGCGCAGTCCGGTGTGCCCGAAACGCTGGGCACGCCACGCGGGCGCTACAGCGTAATGATGTTCGTGGATTACAGTGATTCCGACGTAGGGCCCTATCACGAATTGCTGTTCATTCCCGGCACCTATGACCTGGGCCCGGATGATAGCGGTCGCCGTGAGCGCCATCGTTCTATCGGTCGTATCTATGTGTCCAGCCACGACAGCGTCATCAACGGTCGCCTCAACTGGGGCATCCCGAAAGATCAGGCGGAGTTCAGCGTCGAGCAGGCGGGGCGTGTGGAACACATCAGCGTGGCGCGCGAAGGCAAGGTCTTCTGTCGACTGACGCTGAAGCGTGGCCGACTGGGTGTGCCACTACCCGGCGGCCTGATCCCGGCCCGGCTGCGGACGCTGGGTCAGGTGCGTGACGGCAAGCGGTTCCTCTACACTCCCGGCGCCAGTGGTCGGCTGGGCCTGGGGACACTGCTGGATGGCTGGGCCGATGGCGAACACTTCCCCGAGATTCAGGCAGGCAAAGCGCTCACCGGCGGTTACCTGTCATCGTTCCGGATGACGTTCCCGCTGGCGCGGATCAGCGACTGGCCCACCTGAGCGACGCGACGGGCTCAGCGGGTGCTGAGCTCGTTGACGGCTTCGATGAAGGCCCCGGCATGGGCCGGGTCTACCTGTGGCGTAATGCCATGACCCAGATTGAAGATGTGGCCATTGTGCGGTCCGAAGTCATCCAGAATACGCTGCACTTCTGCACGAATGGCAGCGGGTGAGGCGTAGAGTACGGCCGGGTCCATATTGCCCTGCAACGCCACCCGATCACCGACACGACGACGTGCATCGCCAATATTGATGGTCCAGTCCACGCCGACGCCGTCACAGCCGCTGGCGGCGATGTCTTCAAGCCACAAACCGCCATTCTTGGTGAACAGGATAACCGGCACCTTGCGACCGTCGTGCTCGCGAATCAGGCCATCCACAATTTGCTGCATATAACGCAGGGAAAACACCTTGTAGGCTTCTGCCGACAGGGCACCGCCCCAGGTATCGAAAATCTGTACCGCCTGGGCGCCACTGCGAATCTGCGCATTCAGGTAATCCGTGACGCTGCGCGCCAGCTTGTCCAGCAACTGATGCGCCAGCTCGGGCTGGCTGTAGACCATCGCCTTGAGGTGGCGAAAATCTTTCGACGAACCGCCTTCGACCATATAGGTGGCCAACGTCCAGGGGCTGCCGGAAAAGCCGATCAACGGCACCTGGCCATTCAGCTCGCGGCGAATGGTGCTGACCGCACGCATCACGTAATCCAGATCACGCTCGGCATCCGGCACCGGCAATGCGGCGACATCGGCTTCGGTGCGCACGGTCTTGCGGAAACGCGGACCTTCGCCGGCCTCGAAGTACAGCCCCAGCCCCATGGCATCGGGAATGGTCAGGATGTCAGAAAACAGGATGGCCGCGTCCAGGGCGTAACGGCGCAGCGGCTGCAGCGTGACTTCGCAGGCCAGCTCCGCATTCATGCACAGATCCATGAACGAGCCCGCCTGCTCGCGCGTGGCGCGGTATTCCGGTAGATAGCGCCCGGCCTGGCGCATCATCCATACCGGCGTACGGTCCACAGGCTGGCGCATCAGCGCGCGCAGAAAACGGTCGTTCTTCAGTGCAGGAAAGCTCATCATCGTGCCTCAAGTGCAAAACGGGCCTGCATGGCAGGCCCGTGAATCAGGATCATCGGTGACGCCGGTCTCTCAGACGTCCAGGTAGTCGAGAATGCCCTTGGCAGCTTCGCGGCCTTCCCAGATGGCGGTGACGACCAGGTCCGAACCGCGCACCATGTCACCCCCGGCAAAAATCTTCGCATTGCTGGTCTGGAACGGGAAGGCTTGCTCTTCGAGGGCCACCACACGACCGGAATCGTCCATGCTGATCTGCTTGCCTTCGAACCAGTCCGCCGGGCTGGGGCGGAAACCGAACGCGATGATCACGGCGTCCGCGGGCAGCACTTCCTCGGAACCCGGAATCGGTTCCGGACGGCGACGGCCATTGGCATCCGGCTCACCCATGCGGGTTTCCACCACTTTCACACCGGCCACCTTGCCCCCTTCGCCGACAATTTCGATCGGCTGCCGGTTGAACAGGAACTGCACGCCCTCTTCCTTGGCATTGGCCACTTCACGGCGTGAGCCGGGCATGTTTTCTTCATCGCGACGATAGGCGCAGGTCACGCTGGCCGCACCCTGGCGAATGGAGGTGCGGTTGCAGTCCATCGCGGTATCACCGCCACCCAGCACCACCACACGCTTGCCAGCCATGTCGATGAAATCCGCCGCGTCTTTTTCAAAGCCGAGGTTGCGGTTCACATTCGAGATCAGGAACGGCAGCGCGTCGTGCACGCCCTCCAGCTCCTCACCGGGGAACCCGCCTTTCATGTAGGTATAGGTGCCCATACCCATGAAGACGGCGTCGTATTCTTCCAGCAGCTCGTCGATGGTGATGTCCTTGCCCACCTCGGTGTTCAGGCGGAACTCGATACCCATGCCCTCGAACACTTCACGGCGCTTGGCCATGACCGGCTTTTCCAGCTTGAACTCGGGAATGCCGAAGGTCAGCAGGCCACCGATTTCCGGATAGCGGTCGAACACCACCGGCTTGACGCCATTACGCACCAGCACGTCAGCACAACCGATACCGGCCGGGCCGGCACCGATCACCGCCACTTTCTTGTCGGTCCATACCACCTTGGACATGTCCGGCCGCCAGCCCATGGCGAGCGCCGTGTCGGTAATATACTTCTCGGTCGCGCCGATGGTGACGGCGCCAAAGCCATCATTCAGCGTGCAGGCGCCTTCGCACAGACGATCCTGCGGGCACACCCGGCCGCAGACTTCCGGCAACGAGTTGGTCTGGTGGCTGAGCTCCACGGCTTCCATCAGGTTGCCTTCGGAAATCAGCTTCAACCAGTTCGGAATATAGTTATGAACCGGGCATTTCCATTCGCAATAGGGGTTGCCGCACTCCAGGCAACGGTGTGCCTGGTGCTCGACCTCACGCACTTCGTACGGGTAATAGATTTCCTCGTACTTGACGCGACGGTCCTCCGCCGGCTTCTTCTTCGGGTCCTGACGCGGAACATCGAGGAACTGGAAGCTGTTGTTCAGACGCTCAGCCATTGTCTACCTCTCACTGTCGATCAGGCCGGGTTGGCACGGGTGCTCTTGAGCAGGTTCTCAAGGCTTGCGGCCTTCGGCTTGACCAGCCAGAACTTGCGGCTCATGGCATCGAAGTTGTCGAGAATATAGTGACCCCATTCGCTGCCGGTCTCTTCCACATACTCGCGCAGCACGCTGCGCAGATGGCTGCGGTGTGCCTCGGTGGCTTCGGTGCTGATCCGGTGCAGCTCGATCAGCTCCGGGTTGATGCGATCGAAGAACTGGTTGTTCTGATCCAGCACATAGGCGAAGCCGCCGGTCATCCCGGCACCGAAGTTGTAGCCGGTATCGCCCAGCACGGTGATGCAACCGCCAGTCATGTATTCGCAGCAGTGATCGCCCGCGCCTTCCACCACCGCGTGCGCACCGGAGTTACGCACCCCGAAACGCTCACCGGCACGACCGGCCGCAAACAGCTTGCCGCCGGTGGCGCCGTAGAGGCAGGTGTTACCAATGATCGAGGTATCCTGGCTCTTGAACGGACTGCCTTTCGGCGGACGGATCACCAGCTTGCCTGCGGCCATGCCCTTGCCGACATAGTCGTTGGCATCGCCTTCGATATACATGTGCAGGCCACCGGCGTTGAACACGCCGAAGCTCTGCCCCGCCGTACCGACGAAGCGCACCCGAATCGGCGCGTTCTCCATGTCCAGATTGCCGTAGCGACGGGCAATCTCACCGGAAATCCGCGCACCAATGGAGCGATTGCAGTTGGTGATGTCGTAATGGAACGACCCCCCGCTGCGGTTTTCGATGGCGGGCAGCATATCCGCCACCATCTGCTCCGCCAGCTCGCCCTTGTCGAACGGCTCGTTGCGGCGCACCTGGCAATACTGCGGCTTGTCTGCGGGCACATTGTCGTTGCGCAACATGGGCAGCAGATCCAGCTTCTTCTGCCGGGCCGTCTTGCCCTCCAGCATGGCGAGCAGGTCCGTGCGACCAATCAGTTCGGCCAGCGACTTCACGCCCAGCTGAGCCAGCAGTTCACGCACTTCCGTGGCCACGAAAGTGAAGTAGTGAATCAGCATTTCCGGCGCACCGATGAAGTGCTCCTTGCGCAGGTCTTCACGCTGGGTGGCGACGCCGGTGGCGCAGTTGTTCAGGTGACAGATACGCAGGTATTTGCAGCCCAGCACCACCATAGGCACCGTGCCGAAACCGAAAGACTCAGCGCCGAGAATCGCCGCCTTCACCACATCCAGACCGGTCTTCAGACCGCCGTCGGTCTGCAGGCGAATCTTGTCGCGCAGGTCGTTGCTGCGCAGCGCCTGGTGCGCCTCGGACAAACCGAGTTCCCACGGGGAGCCGGCATAACGGATCGACGTGAGCGGGCTGGCCGCGGTACCGCCGTCGTAGCCGGAAATGGTAATCAGGTCGGCATAGGCCTTCGCCACGCCAGCGGCGATGGTACCCACGCCCGGCTCCGATACCAGCTTCACCGACACCTGCGCTTCCGGATTGACCTGCTTGAGGTCAAAGATCAGCTGCGCCAGATCTTCGATGGAATAGATATCATGGTGCGGCGGCGGCGAAATCAGGGTCACGCCGGGCACGGAGTGGCGCAGGCGCGCGATCAGCTCGTTCACCTTGCCGCCGGGCAGCTGCCCCCCTTCGCCGGGCTTGGCGCCCTGGGCCACCTTGATCTGCAGGACCTCGGCATTGACCAGATAATGCGGTGTCACGCCGAAACGGCCGGACGCGATCTGCTTGATCTTGGACACACGCTCGGTGCCGTAACGGGCCGGGTCTTCGCCGCCCTCGCCGGAGTTCGAGCGCCCGCCCAGCCGGTTCATCGCGGTGGCGATGGCTTCATGGGCTTCCGGCGACAACGCGCCGAGGGACATGCCCGCCGAATCGAAGCGCGGCAGGATCTTCTCGATCGGCTCGACCTCATCAATGCTGATGCGGTCGACGTCATCACGCAGGGCCAGCAGATCACGCAGCGTGGCCACCGGGCGATCATTCACCAGCGCGGCGTACTTTTTATACGCCTCATAGTCACCGCTGTTCACGGCATCATGCAGGGTGTGTATCACATCCGGGTTGAAGGCGTGATATTCCTTGCCGTAGATAAACTTCAGCACGCCACCGGCATCAATCGGCTTGCGCTGCTTCCAGGCGTCTACCGAGAGCAGGCGGAAGTCTTCTTCAAAATCACTGAAGTCCGCACCGCCGATACGGCTGGCGACACCCCGGAAGCACAGGTCCACGACTTCCCGGCCTACGCCGACGGCTTCAAACAACTGCGCGCCGCGATAGGAGGCGATGGTCGAAATACCCATCTTGGACAGGATCTTCAGCAGGCCCTTGTTGATGCCCTTGCGGAAATTCTTCTGCAGCTCCACCGCATCGCCCAGCAGTTCGCCGGAGCCGACCATGTCGGCGATCACGTCGTAGGCCAGGTACGGATAGACGGCTGTCGCACCGAAACCGAACAGCACGGCAAAATGGTGCGGATCGCGAGTGGTAGCGGTTTCAACAATGATGTTGGCATCACAACGCAGACCACGCTCGGTCAGGTGATGATGCACCGCCGCCGTCGCCATGGCGGCATGTATGGTGTACTGGCCCTGCTGGATACCGTAGTCAGACAGCACCATCAGCACCTTGCCCGCACGCACCGCCGCCTCTGCCTTGTCGCACAGTGCTTCGATGGCCTGCTTCAGACCCGTCTCGGGCGCGTAATGCAGCGACAGGCGCTCATGGGCATAGCCAGGGCGCTCGATCTTCAGCAGATTGGCGAACTTGGAATGCGACAGGATCGGCGTCGACAGGATGGCCCGATCTGCATGCGCCGCATCTTCCTCGAACACGTTCCGCTCGGCACCCACGCAGGTTTCCAGCGACATCACGATCGCTTCGCGCAGCGGGTCGATCGGCGGATTGGTCACCTGGGCGAACTGCTGACGGAAATAGTCGTACACCGGGCGCACGCGCGTCGACAATACGGCCATGGGCGTATCGTCACCCATGGAACCGACGGCTTCCTGGCCGGCTTCCGCCAGCGGGCGCAGCACCTGATCGCGCTCTTCGAAGGTCACCTGGAACAGTTTCTGATAGGCCAGCAGCTCGCTTTGCTGGACCTCGTCGATGCGCTCCACCTCGGTGTCATAATCCGCTTCGATGCGCAGGCCTTTTTCTTTCAGCCACTGGCGGTAAGGTTGACGCACCTTGAGCTTGTCGTCGATCTCGTTGGTGTGCAGCAATTCGCCGGTTTCAGTATCCACCGCCAGGATCTGGCCCGGTCCGACACGGCCCTTCGCGACGACGTCTTCGGCCGCATAGCCGTACACACCGATCTCCGACGACACGGTGATGAAGCCGTTGTTGGTGATGACCCAGCGCGACGGACGCAGGCCATTGCGATCCAGCATACACACGGCATAACGACCGTCGGTCAGCACCAGGCCAGCAGGACCGTCCCACGGCTCCATGTGCATGGAGTTGTATTCGTAGAAGGCGCGCAGATCCGCATCCATGGTCTCCACGTTCTGCCAGGCAGGCGGCACCATCATGCGCACCGCACGGAACAGGTCCATGCCGCCAGCCAGCAGGATCTCGAGCATGTTGTCCATGCTTGAGGAGTCGGAGCCGGTACGATTGACCAGCGGCTTGAGCTCGTCCAGGCCCGGCAACAGGTCGTTGGCGAACTTCGGCGTCCGCGCCACGGACCAGTTGCGGTTGCCCTGGATGGTGTTGATCTCGCCGTTGTGTGCCAGATAGCGGAACGGCTGCGCCAGCGGCCAGCGCGGCATCGTGTTGGTGGAAAAACGCTGATGGAAGATCACGATCGCCGTTTCCATCGCCTCGTCACCCAGATCCGGGTAAAAGGCGGGCAGGTCCACCGGCATCATCAGGCCTTTATAGGACACGACGGTGGACGACAGCGAGCAGACATAGAAATGCTCGTCAGCGCCAATGCGCTGCTCGGCGTGGCGACGGGCAAAGAACAGGCGACGGTTCAGCTCGAGATCAGACAGGCCGTCGACACCGACCAGCACCTGGGCAAAGCCGGGCAGACTCTGCAGGGCAATCGGACCCAGGCAGTCCGGATCGGTGGGCACGTCACGCCAGCCCAGCACGGCAACATCCTGACGCACCAGTTCTTCTTCCACGATCTGACGCTGCTCGGCGGCACGCGCAGCATCCGGGCTCAGGAACAGCATGCCGACGCCATAGCTGTCGGTCAGCGTGATGCCCAGATCGGCCGCCGCCTTGCGAAAGAAGGAATCAGGTTTCTTCAGCAACAGACCACAGCCGTCACCGGTTTTGCCATCAGCGTTGATGCCGCCCCGGTGAGTCATGCATGTCAGTGCTTCGATTGCGGTCTGCAGGAGCTCATGGCTGGCCTGGCCCTCAGTATGGGCGATCAGACCAAAGCCGCAGTTGTCCCGGAATTCTCCGGGCTCATAGAGACCCCGCACCAGCGTTGAATTCTGCTGCATCAAAACCTTTCCTCTTGAAAATTCAGAGACTTAGACGAAGGCGATCTGCGACCGGCAAAACGGCGACGGCGAAAAGGGCGATCATTTTACACACTGGACCCATGACCGACAAATAGCGCTTGGCGTGAAGGGTGGGCTTGCCCGGGACGGACCTCAGTCCGCCCGGTCACCCAGTTCGTCGCGAATCGCCCCTATCTGGCGCGGAAAGGGCCCTGCCGAGGCCAGATCAGACGGCAGATCAGCACGGCCCGCCGCAGCCTGTTCACGACTGGCATAGGGGCCAGCCAGGACGATGAAGACATTACGCTCATTGCGGCGCGCGCGATAGTAGGCACTGCGCTCGGTTCCGAGCCTGTCTGCCAGGGCCCGGGCGGAATCCTCGGTCGTGGCCAGCGTCACCTGCAACATCCACTGGTCGCGCGGCGCCGTCAGCAACCACTCCTCACGGCGATACCCCAGTTCGGCGTCCATACCGGACATGGCCGGGGCCGTGTCCGCCCGCACCACCGGCGGCGTGGCGGGCGACGGCTCGGGCGGCGGCGCTGGCTCGGGTTCTGGCTGCGGCTCAGGCTGGCGTGGCGGAGGTTCAGGCTCGGGCTCGGGCTCGGGTTCAGGCTGCGGCCGGGGACGCGGAGCCGGCTCCGGCTCGCGCTCGGGTTCCGGCGCCTGCTGCCGGGCAGGGGCGCGCACGGGCGGCTCGTCCGGCGCCGCCGTAACGGTTTCCGGCACAGGCCGTGCCGGCAATGTCAGGGGCACATCCTGCTCAGCCGCACGATCCCGGGGCCAGAGGATCACGACCACCAGAATCAGGCCACCGACCGCCGCCACGTGCCGCCAGGGCAGGGCGAATCCGGTCAGCAGGCCCGGTTTCAGCGTTGGCGGGGGCAAGGCCTCCATGAGGGCGCCCGGCCATACACCGTCATCGGCACACAGGGCGTCCAGTTCATCATCATCGAGCGCGACCGCCGTGACGTCGTCCAGAAACAGCGCAGCCTCGTCCCGGTCCAGCGGCGCCAGCGCCACATCGTCGGACACGGACAACCCCGCCTCAGCGAGCATCGACGGCAGTTCCGGGGTGCCGCCCAGCAGTACGGCAAATCCGGCGCCAAGCCGCTGGCGCAGCGCGGCGAGTGTCGTCAGGGCTTCCTCGCCGAGCTGATCTGCCTCGTCGATAATCAATACCAGCGGCTCACTGGCCAGTGCACGCTCCAGCGCCGCCGCGAACTCCTCCTTGCTGACACCGAAATGCAGAAGCAGCGCCGATAACAGGGCGTTGCGTGATGGCGTCTGACTACCATCGATCCGGACCACCGCTGCGGCATCCACAAGACGCATGGCCGCCTCCCCCAGCAGGGTGGAAACACCGGCACCCGGGGGGCCATACACTGCGGCCAGGCCGCCACGCAGCCCCGCATCACACAGCACATCCAGCGCGTCGCCGCGACCGGCGCCGCTGAAAAAGATCATTTCGTCGTCTGCGCTCAGTGACACATCGTCTCCAACAGGCGCTTCAGTGTCGCCTGATCAAAATCCGCCGTAACCACGGCCTGCCCGATGGCCTTGAGCAGCACCAGCCTCAGGGTGCCGTCATGCACCTTCTTGTCCAGCGCCATCAGCGCGGTGAAGTCGTCGGGCGCCATACCCTGCGGTGGCGCCACCGGCAGGCCCGCCAGACGCAACAACTGATCCAGCTCAGTGACCGCTGCCCGGGGCAACCATCCCAGCTCCGCCGACAGGCGCGCTGCCATCATCATGCCTGCGCCGACCGCTTCGCCGTGCAGCCACTCACTGTAGCCGGTCCAGGTCTCGATCGCATGACCGAAGGTATGCCCCAGATTGAGCAGCGCCCGATTGCCCTGCTCGGTTTCGTCTTCCGCCACCACCTCGGCCTTGTTCCGGCAACTGACCAGAATGGCCTCCGCCAGCAGCGCTGGATCCCGCGCTGTCAGGCCGTGCATGTTTTCCAGCAACCACTGGTAGAAGGCAGCGTCGCGAATCAGCCCGTACTTGATGACCTCCGCCAGCCCGGCGCTCAGCTCCCGCTCCGGCAGCGTACCCAGCACCTGCGTATCAATCACCACCGCCCTGGGCTGATGAAAGGCACCGATCATGTTCTTGCCGCGCGGGTGATTGACCGCCGTCTTGCCACCCACAGAGGAATCCACCTGGGCCAGCAACGTCGTGGGCACCTGGATAAAATCGACGCCGCGCTGATAACAGGCCGCCGCAAAGCCCACCATATCGCCCACCACGCCACCGCCCAGGGCCACCAGCGTGGTGGTGCGGCTGTGGCGTTGCGCCATCAGGGTATCGAAGATGGTTTCCAGGGTAGCCAGATTCTTGTGCTGCTCACCGTCGGGCAACACCAGGGTATCGCAACGCAAGCCGTCCAGGCCGTCGAGCACCCGCTGGAGATAGAGCGGCGCGACGGTCTCGTTCGTCACCACCAGCACCTGGCTCGCGCGCACATGCTTGCGTAACAGAGCCGTGTCGAGCAGACCCTCACCGATATAGATGGGGTAACTGCGCGCACCAAGCGCTACATCCAGGGTCTGCATAGGGTCTCCGGTGATGTGTCAGCGATCAGACGCCATTATCCACGGCCCCGCCCCCGGCGGACAACCGCTTCAGGCAGACAGCCACGTCAGACGGACAATGGCTGTTCCAGGAGTTGCAGGATCTGCTCGGCAATACGGCGCAGATTGCCCGAGGCCGTAGGCACGATATGGTGGGCCGCCTCACGATACAGCGGATCACGCACAGCCATCAGCTCCGACAGCACCCGCTCAGGGTCCGCTGTCTGCAGCAGGGGGCGGTTGCGGTCATGCCGCGTCCGTGCCAGCTGCACATCCACCGGGGTGTACAGGTAGAAAACGCGGCCGCGGGAATGCAGGGCCTGGCGATTCGGCGCACGCAGTATGGCGCCGCCACCCGTGGCGAGCACGATATCGGAAAGCTGGGTCAGTTCATCGATGATGTCTTGTTCACGGTTCCGGAAACCCTCCTCCCCCTCCATATCGAAAATCCAGGGAATATCGGCACCGGTGCGATCAACGATCACCTTGTCGGAATCATGGAAAGGCCGACCCAGCTGCTGCCCGAGGTAGCGCCCCAGGGTGCTTTTGCCTGCACCCATGGGGCCAATCAGAAAAACGGAGGGCAGTGCCGGGTCCATGCCGCCTCAACCACCTGCGAAGGTATCGCGCAGCAGGCGCGGCGTAATGAAGATCAGCAGTTCCTGTTTGTCGTCCGAGCGGAACTCGCGACGGAACAGACGGCCGATCCAGGGCAGATCACCGAGGAACGGCGTCTTGACCACCCCTTCCATGCGCTGTTGCTGGAAGATACCGCCAAGCACCACGGTTTCCCCATCATTCACCAGCACGGTGGTCTCCACACGGTTGGTGTTGATGCTGGGAATCCCCGCAATAACTTCACCCACTGAGTCATTGTTGATCTTCAGCTCCATGATGATGCGGCCATCCGGGGTGATACGCGGGGTCACCTCCAGTCGGAGTTCGGCATCAACAAAGGACACGGCCGTCGCGCCACTGGACGTCGCTTCCTGATAACCGATCTGGTTACCCGACGCGATCAGGGCCGGCTGCTGATCTGCGGTCAGCACCTTGGGCGTAGCCACCAGTTCGCCATAACCCTCGGCAGCCAGCGCTGAAAGCTCCAACTCCAGAATACCGGCAGCCAGATCAACAAAGCCAAGCGTGAAACGCGTCGCCTGAGGATCCGTTACCCCCAGATCCACCACCAGTTCCTGCGGCGTTTCAATCTCGATATCGTCCGCATTGAACACGCCCACACCGAAGTTCAGGGCATTCTGGGCACGACCGGTGCCAACGAAAGCACGCCCGTCCCGCGCCAGACGACCCCCTTCAAAGGCCAGACCGCCCCAACGCACACCCAGCTCATTGGTCAGATCGGACGTTGCGATCACCACGCGCGCCTCGATCAGCACCTGCTGAACCGCAATATCCAGGGTGCTGATCACTTCCCGGATCTCGTCCAGCTTGCGATCGGTATCCTGAATAATCAGGGTATTGGTTCGCTCGTCCACAGTAATGGAGCCGCGCGCTGACAGCAGCGACCCTTCGGTCTTGATCAGTTTCTCCATATCGGAGGCGCGCGCATAGTTGATCCGCACATACTCGGTGCGCAGCGGCGACAGAGACTCGATCTGACGCTGGCTTTCCAGTTCAAGCTGCTCACGCGCTGCAATTTCATCAGCGGGCGCCACCAGCAACACATTGCCGATCTGTCGCTTGTCCAGACCTTTGGTTTTCAGGATCAGATCAAGCGCCTGATCCCACGGCACATTCTGCAGACGCAACGTGATGCGCCCGGTGACGGTATCAGAAGCCACCAGGTTGAGGCTGGTAAAGTCAGCGATCAGCTGCAATACCGAGCGCACTTCAATATCCTGGAAATTCAGGGAAAGCTGCTCGCCCGTGTACTCGAAGGCATCACGACGCCGACGGGATTCCTCGGCCTCCGTCACAGGTTTCACACTGATACTGAATTCCCGGTCCGCCTGATAGGCGAGATATTCCCAGTTGCCCCGTGCCTCCACCGTGATGACCGCCGTTTCACCTTCCTGGCGCGCATCAACATACTGCACCGGGGTCGCGAAATCCGTCACATCGAGACGGCGACGCAGCTCCTCCGGGAGACGCGCGCCAACAAACCGGGCCACAATGCGGTTCCCTTCTTCCTTGATATCCACCGGGGTAGACGCACGGGAGAGGTTGACCACAATACGGCCATCGCCATCACTGCCCCGACGGAAATCAATCTGCCCCAGGCGGCTTTCACGCGCGTCGCGAACCGCTTCCGGGCGCGCGGCGTCATCAAACACGGCCTGCTCTGCATCGCCAACCCCCAACCGCACGACCAGATCATTACCATCCACGACGGTCGTATAACCGGTCAGCTGTGCCAGATTGATGATCAGCCGGGTGCGATCACGTGCCTCGACAACCGTAACACTGCGCGCATTACCCATGCCGAGGTTGAAGTTGCGTTCGCTGAGACCACTGCTGGTTTCCATCAGGTCCAGCGCAATCCGCGCAGGACGCTCAATGCTGTAACTGTGATTCTCTGGTGGCGCACCATCAAAGCTGAGGCGCACCTCCACCCGGTTCCCCGGAAGGCTGGTATAGCTGAGATCCTGGAGCGTGGCGGCAGACGCTGCAGCCGAGGCCAGGGCAGCCATCGCGGACAACGCCACGGCAGCGACCATCCGTCCAGTTATTATTGTTTCGCGCAAGCTTTTCATCACGGCTTCCCCAGCATCTTTATTCCGAGAGCGAAATGGCACGTGGGCGCTCGACCCAGCCATCGTGCCCATCCGGTACGATTTCAATCAGTCCCACTCGTGTCTCGGTCACCGAGATCACGCGTCCGAAGTTCCTGCCCATATGGTTGCCGATGCGCACCCGATTCACGGCGCCACTCGGGTCTTCCATAAGTGCTTCCAATTCCTGGCCAGGGCGCGTGATGGTACCCACCATACGCAAGGCATCCAGGCTATAGCGTTCCAGATACTCACGAGGCCGCGTCATATCAGGCTCTACCTGCCGCCCCTGAGGTGCGGTCATCTGGGATTCATCCACCGGCGGCGAGAACGGCGAGCGCAGCTGGTGCGCCGCATACGAAAAGGTCGCAATCGGCTTGAATTCCGGTGGCGGCTCGATACGCCCCCTCGGTCGCGCCTTGATTTCCGCAATTCGCGCATCCAGTTCGGCGATATTGGCCCCACTGCTGCAGCCAGCCAATCCGGTGGCCGTTGCAACAACCAGAATCAGCGGCGCCAGGCTGTGGAGCAGAGATCTTGTCTTCATCGTCCGTCCCCCTTAGCGTCGCCGACGTTGATTAGCTGGCCGCTGCGGCTGCGGAGGCGGCGGCGGACGGGATGCATAGCGGTACGTTCTGGCAGTGATGTTCATCGTCAGCAGACGCTCTCCATCACCACGTTGCGCGGGCACAATGGTGAAGTCATGCAACGTCACAATGCGCGGCAGACCTGCCACCCCACTGACGAAAGCGCCAAAACCATGGTAGTCGCCCCGTACAGATATCTGGATGGGCAACTCGGCATAGAACTCACGCTCGGTCTCCGATGCCAGTTCGATACGATCAAACTCCAGACCACTGCCCAGTCCGGTATGGGTGATATCTTCCAGCAGTCCGGGCACCTCGGTTTCGCGCGGCAACTGCTGAAGCAACGAGCCGAACGTTTCCTCCATCTCTGCCAGCTGATCACGATACTGGTCGAGATGGTGAGCCCGATGCGCCTTCTGCTCCAACTGCTGCATCAGAGTCGATTCCTGCCGTTCGGCACGCTCCAGCTGGTTGTTCAGGTCGGTAATGCTGAACATGTACCCCAGAACCATCACCACCACGAAAACAATCACGGCGGCGCCGATCTTGACCGGCATCGGCCAGGAGCCCACATTCTCCATGTCCAGGTTCTGGAGCTTTTCGAACATCTCCTGGACATCCAGATTCTTCAACTCATCCATCTTCATTCGGCGCCCTCCGTCTCACTCCGCGGGGTACCCTGGCGCGCGGTCAGGGTGAAACGGTTTGCCTGGGACGAGCCATCCACAGCGGTCACGGTCAGCAGGGTGGGATCCGTAAACCAGGGTGAATCACCCAGGTTGCGCATCAGCCTCGAAATGCGATTGTTGGACTCCGCGATTCCGGTAATGGTGAACAGGTTGCCCACACGACGCACTTCCGTGAAATGCACACCATCAGGCAACTTGCGCACCAACTCGTCGAAGACATAAACAATCGTGGGACGATTACCCTGCAAGTCCTGGATCACGCGCATGCGCTCGATCAACTCGGCACGACGCTGCTCCAGTTCCTGGATCTCGCTGATGCGCTGATCCAGCTCCGTGATTTCTTTCTCGATATGGCGATTGCGGGCATTCTGGTTGGTGATGCTGGACTGCACGGCGCCCTGCCAGGTCCACCAGACAAAGCCCGCCAGCACGGCCGCCACGACCAGCAACAGCACGAACTCCTGCTGACGCTGCTTGCGGCGCACCTCGCGCCAGGGGAGGAGGTTGACGTAGGTTGTTCTCATTCTTCGAAACTCCTCAGCGCGAGGCCACACGCAATCATCAGCGCCGGGGCATCATTGGCGATACCGTTGGCACTGACCTTGCTCGCGAGAGCCATATCCACAAAGGGGTTCGCAACCGAACAACCCGCACCGATCTTGTCCTGCACCAGATCCGGCAATCCGGCAATAGACGCCGACCCACCCGCCAGCAGGATATAGTCCACCTCATTGAACTGGGTGGAGCCATAGAAGAACTGCAGCGAGCGGTTGATCTGCTGGACCACCGCTTCCTTGAACGGCTGCAGCACCTCGGCCTCGTAATCGTCAGGCAGTTCGCCGGTCTTCTTGGCCAGGCCTGCCTCTTCCATCGAGATACCGTAACGGCGCTGGATTTCCTCGGTCAGCTGCTTGCCGCCGAACAACTGCTCACGGGTATAGACGTTACGTCCCCGGTGCAACACGTTGAGGGTCGTCATGGTGGCGCCGATATCGAAGACCGCCACGGTCTCCAGATCGTCCGCGTTCGGCAACTGAGGGTGAACCAGCTGGAAGGCCCGCTCCATGGCATAGGCCTCGACATCCACGCCGCCCGCCTTCAGGCCGCCAATTTCCAGACAATCGACGCGCATCTGTACGTTTTCGGTACGTGATGCCACCAGCAGGACTTCCACCCGGTCGGGATTGTCCTCCACCTGACCCAGCACGCAGAAGTCCATCCGGACCTCGTCCAGCGGGAACGGGATGTACTGGTCAGCCTCAACCTTGAGCTGATTCTCCATCTCGTCTTCGTTCAGGGAGGCGTCCATCTCGATGACCTTGGTGATCACCGCCGAGCCCGCCACCGCGACGGCCGCCGACTTGGTGCCCGGCCGGGCACGAGACACCAGACGAGAGATGGTGTCACCGACACTCTCCACGTCACTGACGTTCTTCTCCACCACGGCGTTGGCCGGCAGGGGCTCCACGCCATAGCTGTCTACCCGGAAACGATCCCCGCTTTTCGACAGCTCCAGCAGCTTCACGGCTGTGGTGCTGATGTCGATCCCCAGGACCCTCTGGGCCTTTTTACTTAGGAAAGGCAGCACTTTCGTTGTCCCGACTGGTTATTATTAAAGTGTTTTCCCAGAAGAAAGATACACTTACAGCGGATTCATGTCTAACCACTTTAGAATCAAGTAATAACAGAAAGGCTGTTAGATCACAACAGCCATTCCGACGTATAATGACGCGCTTCACGGACCACTAGCCGATTACCTGCCAGAGCTCCCTATGCTGTTGAAAAAAACCTGGTTCCGACTTCTCCTGGCCCTGATCCTGCTGGGCGCCAGCGGCGTCACCCTGGTCATGACCGCAAGCTTCCTGTATCTGGGGCCGCAATTGCCCCCCGCCGCCCAGCTGCGGGAGGTCACCTTCCAGATACCGCTGCGGGTCTACAGCCGCGATGGCGACCTGATCGGCGAATACGGCGAACAGCGACGTACCCCGATCGCGTACGAGGATATTCCGAAGACCTTCGTAGATGCCATCACTTCTGCTGAGGATGAGCGATTCTTCCGCCATAACGGTGTGGATTTGAAAGGTCTGACACGCGCCGCCACAGAACTGGTGCGCTATCGCGAAATCCGCTCGGGCGGCTCCACCATCACCATGCAGGTGGCACGCAACTTCTTCCTCTCTCTCGATCAGACTTTTCTTAGAAAATTCAATGAGATAGTACTCGCCCTGCAGATCGAGAACGTGCTCGCCAAGGAAGAAATCCTGGAGCTGTACGTCAACAAGATCTACCTGGGCCACCGCGCCTACGGTATCGAGGCCGCCGCCCGCGTCTATTATGGCAAGCCCCTGGCCGAGCTCGACCTGGCCCAGATGGCCATGATCGCCGGTCTGCCCAAGGCCCCGTCGGCCTACAACCCGCTCAGCAACCCGCAGCGCGCCATGATCCGCCGCAACTGGATTCTCGACCGGATGCTGGAACGGGGTGTCATTACCGAGGAAGAACACGCCACGGCCCGGAACGCCAACATCACCGCCCGCTACCACGGCTCCCGACCCCAGGTGGAAGGCTCCTATATCGCGGAGATGGCCCGCCAGGATGCCTTGCTGCGCTTTGGCCCGCGTATCTACACGGACGGTTTCCGCATCGTCACCACGCTGGACAGCACCATGCAGAAAGCCGCCGTCAGCAGCCTGCGCCACAGCCTGCACGCTTACGATGAGCGCCATGGCTGGCGCGGTGCCGAGGCACGCATCGAGGTGAGCGGCCTGCCGACACTGCCCAGCGCCATCAGCGAGGTCGACGCCGATGCCGCCGACATCGGCAGTGACAGTGCCGACGAGCCCCCCCAGGCGGTGAACCTGGCCGGCATCCCCACCAGCGTCGCCGAGTGGGCCCGCACCCTGCGCGGCTACCGCCGCATCGGTGATCTGGAGCCCGCCGTGGTGGCAGAGGTCCTGGACGACAAGGTGCGCCTGGTGCTGCCGGTCGGCCAGGTGGCCTCGCTGCCCTGGGCCCAGATGCAATGGGCGCGTCCTTATATCAACGCCAACGCCGTGGGCAATGCCCCGCAGAAGCCCGCTGACGTGCTCCGGCCAGGCGATGTCGTGCGCCTGCGACCGGTGCAGGATGACGACGGGCAGAATGTCTGGCGCCTGGCCCAGCTGCCTGCAGCCCAGGCCGCGCTGGTGGCCGTAGACCCGGACACCGGCGCCATTCGCGCGCTGCAGGGCGGCTACAGCTTTGCCCAGTCCAACTACAACCGGGCCCTGCAGGCTGAGCGCCAGGCGGGCTCGGCGTTCAAACCGTTCGTCTATGCGGCGGGCATCGAACACGGCATCACTGCAGCCACCCTGATCAACGATGCCCCCATCGTCTTCCAGGACAACCAGCTGGAAGCCGCCTGGCGGCCGACCGGGGCCAGCAATCGCTTCTACGGCCCGACGCGCGTGCGCGAGGCGCTGTATCGCTCCCTGAACCTGGTCTCCATTCGCCTGCTGCAACAAGTCGGCATCGGGAACACCATGGCCTCCCTGAACGAGTTTGGTCTGCCCACGCGTCGCTTTGCCCGGGACCTGTCGCTTGCTCTGGGCAGTGCCACCCTGACGCCGCTGGAAATGGCCAGCGCCTACGCCGTGTTCGCCAACGGCGGCTACCAGGTACCGCCCTGGTTCATCGAAACCATCGAGAATGACGACGGCGACGTGCTCTGGCAGGCCCCGCGCGTGCAGCGCTGTGATGCTGACGCCTGCGAGGTCGCCCATGAGCGTTTGCCACTGGACAGGGAAGCACTGGCTGACAATGCGATCGCCGATGATGACGACGCCGTGGTGCCAGACGCCCCACCGCTGGTCACCTGGCGGCCACGCACCGTCGACGCACGCACCATCTGGCTGATGGATTCCATCATGAAGGATGTGGTCCAGCGCGGCACCGCCACCCGTGCCCGTGCACTGAACCGCAGCGATCTGGCGGGCAAGACCGGTTCCACCAATGAGCATCTGGACGCCTGGTTCGCCGGCTATGCCCCGGGCCTGGCGGCTATTGCCTGGGTCGGCTTCGACAGCCCGGCGACGCTGGGTAGCGGCGAGTACGGTGGACGGGCAGCACTCCCCATGTGGATCGACTTCATGGCCGAGGCGCTGGTCGAGGTGCCGGAGCGCAGCCTGCCACAACCGCCCGGGATCGTATCGGCCCGCATTAACCCGGAAAACGGACGCCGCGCCCGTCCGGGGGCCACCAACGCCATTTTCGAGTACTTCCGCGAGGAAGACCTGCCTGATATGGACGACAGCCCGGCCATGGGCAGTGGCGAGGAAGGCGAGCAGATCGCGCCGGAAGAACTGTTCTGATTCGCCGCTGTTGCAGTCCCGCATAAAAAAACCGCTCAGCAGAGCGGTTTTTTTATGCCTGGAACGGGCAGATCCGTGGCTCAGATCTCCGGGAAGATATCGTCCACGGTTTCCAGCGGGTAATGGGACGGATACCCCTTGCGCGCCACGCCGGTGTCCACCGCCGCACGCGCCACGGCCGCCGATACCGCGCCGAGCAACCGCGGATCGTTCGGCTTGGGAATGATGTAATCCGGGCCGAAAGTGATGGCGTCCCCGCCATAGGCCTTGAGCACGACATCCGGCACCGGCTCTCGCACCAGGCCAGCAATGGCGTGCACCGCCGCCAGCTTCATCTCTTCGTTGATGGCACTGGCTCGCACGTCCAGCGCCCCCCGGAAGATGTAGGGGAAGCCCAGCACATTATTCACCTGATTCGGGTAATCCGAACGGCCAGTGGCAATGATCATATCCTTGCGCACCTGATGCGCCAGCTCCGGACGAATCTCGGGATCCGGGTTGGCCAGGGCGAAGACAATCGGCTTCGGTGCCATCGAGGCGACCATTTCTGCCGTCAGCATGTCCGGGCCCGACACACCGATAAACACATCGGCACCGGCCACAGCATCAGCCAGGGTGCGCTTGTCGGTCTCATTGGCGAAGGCCGCCTTGTACTGGTTCAGATCATCACGACGCGAATGAATCACACCCTTGCGATCCAGCATCAGGA
This sequence comes from Isoalcanivorax indicus, assembly GCF_003259185.1. Lineage (NCBI taxonomy): Bacteria > Pseudomonadati > Pseudomonadota > Gammaproteobacteria > Oceanospirillales > Alcanivoracaceae > Isoalcanivorax > Isoalcanivorax indicus. Next base: position 101,671 of record NZ_QGMP01000003.1, on the reverse strand, counting down.
TGTTTTCCTTGCGCACCCCCAGCTCGATCATCAATCGGATGGAGGCGACACCGGCAGCGCCGGCGCCAACGCAGACCACGACAATCTCTTCGATCTTCTTGTCCTGCAACGCCAGCGCGTTGATCAGCCCGGCGCAGACCACAATGGCCGTACCGTGCTGGTCATCATGAAACACCGGGATATCACACTGCTCCTTGAGAATGCGCTCGATTTCGAAGCATTCCGGGGCCTTGATGTCTTCCAGGTTGATACCACCAAAGGTGACATGGATACGGCGCACCGTGTCGATGAACGCCTGGGAGCTTTCCGCCTCGACTTCGATATCGAACACATCAATGCCGGCGAAGCGCTTGAACAGGATCCCCTTGCCTTCCATGACCGGCTTCGACGCCAGGGCGCCCAGATCCCCCAACCCCAGAATGGCGGTACCGTCGCTGATCACCGCCACCAGGTTGCCCTTGGAGGTGAAGCGATAGGCCAGCTCCGGCTCGCGCGCAATCTCGCGCACCGGCTCGGCCACGCCCGGGCTGTAGGCCAGGGTAAGGTCGCCACTGGTCTCCGTGGGTTTGGTAATCTCGACACTGATCTTGCCCGGCCGAGGCTTGGCATGATAATCAAGCGCCGCCTGCTTGAACTCATCCGACATGGGTATCTCCACTCGATCCTGCAGCGCGCACCCTGCGCGACAGGCAGGTTATACACGCTGTTCAAGGCCCCATAAACAAGAAAAGCACCCGCCGGGTGCTTTTCGAGCTGCGTTCAGGTACGCGGGAATCAGCCCTTCTTGCGGGAGCTGAGCACACCGAAACGCTGTTTGAACTTGTCGATCTGGCCACCGCTCTCGGCCTGCTTCTGCGTGCCGGTGTAGAAGGGGTGACATTTCGAGCACACGTCCACCAGGAAGTCTTCACAACGGGTGGAACGGGTCTTCATGACATTCCCGCAGCTGCAGGTAATGGTCACGTTCTGGTAATCGGGATGGATCTCTGCTTTCATGGCCTGACTCCGTACAGTGTCGCTACCCGAAGGCCTCTCGGGCACCACACATTGGCTTGCGCCGGGCAAAAGGGAGTGCGAATACTACCAGCTTATCTCCGGCGTGCAACAGGTAAGCGATGACGAGCCTCACCCATAACCCCGCGAGACACTGACCTTGACTGCCCAGACCGTGCTCAGGGTGGCGGTTCCCGTCCCCCTGCGGCAACTTTTCGACTACCTGCCCCCGGCGGGCGCGCTGCCCGCGCCGGGCTGCCGCTGCGAGGTGGACTTCGGCCCGCGACGGCTGGTGGGCGTGGTCTGGGAGGTCGGCCCGGCCAGCCATGACAGCAGCAAAATCCGCCCGGTCCGCCGCATGCTGGACGACACCCCGGTACTGGATGCCGATCTGCGCACCCTGTGCCAGCGCGCCGCCAGCTATTACCAGCACCCGATTGGCGAGGTACTGCAAACCGCCCTGCCGGTGCTGCTGCGCCAGGACCAGAGCGCTGAACGCCCGGGCGAACTGGTCTGGCGCCTGACCGCCCGGGGCCGCTTTGCCGATCCTGCCAGCCTGGCGCGGGCGCCCCGCCAGCAACAGGCGCTGACCATCCTCAGCGAACATCCGGACGGCCTCAGCCGACCGATGCTGACCAGCCTGGGGCTGTCCAGCCCGCCACTCAAGGCACTGGAGAGCAAGGGCTGGGCCGAACTGGTCACCGACACGCCTACCCCGCTGCCCCTGCCCGGCGGCAATCCGCTGGCAGAACCGCATCTGGCCGCCAGCCCGGAACAGGATGCCGCCATCCGCGCCCTGAACAACAGCCAGGGCTTTGCCCCGTTCCTGCTGGATGGCGTCACCGGCAGCGGCAAGACAGAAGTGTACCTGCAAGCCATGGCACAGCAGCTGGCGGCCGGGCGGCAAGTACTGGTGCTGGTGCCCGAGATCGGCCTGACACCGCAGACCATCCGTCGTTTCCGCAGCCGTTTCACCGTGCCGGTCACCGTGCTGCACTCCGGCCTGAGCGACCGCGAGCGGCTGCAGGCCTGGCACGACGCCCGCGAAGGCCGGGCCGGCATCGTGCTCGGCACCCGCTCAGCCATCTTCACCCCGATGCACGCCCCCGGCCTGATCATTGTCGATGAGGCCCACGACACCTCGTTCAAACAGCAGGACGGCTTTCGTTACTCCGCCCGCGACCTGGCCGTATGGCGCGCCCAACTGCTGGACATTCCCGTGGTGCTCGGCACCGCCACCCCGGCCCTGGAAACCCTGTACCAGGCCGAACAGGGCCGCTACCGGCATCTGCGCCTGACGCATCGCGCCGGGCCCGCCCGCCCGCCTGTCATTCATATCGAGGACTGCCGCAGCCTGCGCGCGGACACCCCGCTCAGCCCACGCAGCCTGGAGGCGCTGAAGCAGACCCTCGCCGCCGATCGTCAGGCCCTGGTGTTCATCAACCGGCGCGGCTATGCGCCCATGCTGCTGTGCCAGGACTGCGGCTGGCAGTCTGAGTGCGACCGCTGCGACGCCAACATGACCTGGCACCGCGCGGCGGGCGAGCTGCGCTGCCATCACTGCGATCATCGCCGACGCGTACCCCGGCATTGCCCGCAATGTGGTTCGGCGCACCTGCGCGACATGGGGGCTGGCACGGAGAAACTGGAAGCCCTGCTGGCAAAGGAATTCCCCGACACACGCCTGATCCGCATCGATCGCGACAGCACACGCCGCAAGGGCAGCCTGGATGCCGGGCTGGCCGATATCCGCAAGGGCGGTGCCGCGCTGCTGGTGGGCACCCAGATGCTGGCCAAGGGACATCACTTCGCGCACCTGGATCTGGCGGTAATGCTGGATGCCGACGCCGGTTTCCTGAGCGCTGACTTCCGCGGCCCCGAATACGCCGCCCAACTGATTCTTCAGGTGGCTGGCCGCACCGGCCGCAGCGAACGCGCCGGACGTCTGCTGGTTCAGACCCGGCAACCGGACAACCCCTTGCTGCAACTGCTCAGCCAGGGCGACTACCACCGCTATGCCCGGCAGTTGCTCAGCGAACGCCAGGCCCTGGGCCTGCCACCCTACGGCCACCTGGCCCTGCTGCGCGCCGAAGCCATGGACGCGGGCACCGCCATGACACTGCTCAGCGAAGCCCGCGACACCCTGCCCCTGGACAGCGGCCTGCACCTGCTCGGGCCCGCACCCGCGCCCATGGAGCGACGCCAGGGACGTTATCGGGCACAGTTGCTGCTGATGGCCCCGATGCGCGGCACCCTGCACCGCCAGCTACCGGCGCTGCTCGACGCTCTGGCAAACCACCCGCTGCAACGCAAGTGCCGCTGGCATCTGGACGTCGACCCCGCCGATCTGCTGTAAGCAAAACCGCCTCATCTGGCGTACAATCCGCGCGACATTCCCAGCCAGCACGCTCAGGCCCAGCATGAAAGAACAGATCATTACTCTGGTAGAGCAGGCTCTTGATGCCCTGCGCCAGGCGGGCACCTTGCCTGCGGAGCCCCGTCCTCCGGTTCAGGTGGAGCGCACCCGCGACAAACAGCACGGTGACTTCGCCACCAATATTGCCCTGATGCTGGCCAAGCCCGCCGGGCGCAAGCCGCGCGAGGTGGCCGAAGCGCTGGTGGCCGCCCTGCCTGCCAGCCCGGCCATCAGCAAGGTCGAGATCGCGGGTCCCGGCTTCATCAATTTCTTCCAGGCCGGCGACGTCCTCGGCAGCGCCCTGAAAGCCGCGCTGGCCGACGACCACCTGGGGGTGCCTCAGGCCAATCCGCCCGGCACGGTGGTGGTGGATTACTCGTCGCCCAACCTGGCCAAGGAAATGCACGTCGGCCACCTGCGCTCGACCATCATCGGTGATGCCGTGGCGCGCACGCTGGAGTTTCTCGGCCATCGCGTGATCCGCCAGAACCATGTCGGCGACTGGGGCACCCAGTTCGGCATGCTGCTGGCCTATCTGGAAGAACAGCAGGACCAGGCCGAGTTGTCCGCCGAGCTGTCCGATCTGGAGCAGTTCTACCGCGCCGCCAAACAGCGCTTCGACGACAGCGGGGAGTTTGCCGACCGCGCCCGCTCACTGGTGGTCAAGCTGCAATCCGGTGACGCCCACTGCCTGAAGCTGTGGCACGACTTCAATCAGGTCTCCCTGAGCCATTGTTTCGAGGTCTATGCGCGCCTGGGCGTCAGCCTGACCCCGCAAGACGTGCGCGGCGAAAGCGCCTACAACCCGGATCTGGCGCAGATCGTGGCCCATCTGGACCAGGCGGGCCTGCTGGTGGAAAGCGACGGTGCCCGCTGCGTGTTTCTGGACGAGTTCAAGACGCGGGACGGCCAGCCCCTGCCGGTCATCGTGCAGAAGGCGGATGGCGGCTACCTTTACGCCACCAGCGACCTGGCCGCACTGCGCTATCGCAGCCAGACCTTGCAGGCAGACCGCATCCTGTACTTCGTGGATCAACGCCAGGCCCTGCATTTCCAGCAAGTGTTCGAGGTGGCCCGGCGCGCCGCACTGGTCAAGCCGGGCACCGATCTCGAACACATGGGCTTTGGCACCATGAACGGCCCCGATGGCCGCCCCTTCAAGACGCGCACCGGCGGCACCGTGAAGCTGGTGGATCTGCTCAGCGAAGCGGAAGACCGGGCGCTGGCCCTGGTCAGCGACAAGAACCCCGACCTGGACCAGGATGAACTGGTGGATATCGCCAGCACCGTGGGCATCAGCGCGGTCAAGTATGCCGACCTGAGCAAGCATCGCGGCAGCGATTACATCTTCAATTTCGACCAGATGCTCAGCTTCGACGGCAACACTGCGCCTTATCTGCTGTACGCCTACACCCGTGTGGCCAGCGTGTTCCGCAAGGCAGGCATTGACCCGCATACACTGGATGCGCCGATAATGCTCGAGCAGGAACGCGAGGAAGCACTTGCAAACCAGCTTCTCCAGTTTGCCGAAGTCCTCCAGCAGGTGGCCGACAAAGGTCTGCCCCATCTGCTGTGCAGCTACCTGTATGAACTGGCCGGGCAGTTTTCCGGCTTCTATGAACATTGCCCGATCCTCAGCGCCGAGTCGGAGGCGTTGCGTGACAGCCGCCTGCAACTGGCCTGGCTGACCGCCCGCACCCTGAAACAGGGCCTGGCGCTACTGGGCATCCGCACACTGGAGCGCATGTAATGGCTCGCAAACCTGCTCCCCGCCGCGGCGCCAGCAAAGCTGCCGCCAGCAACCGCCTGGTTCCGGGCTGGGTCTGGCTGTTCACCGGCGTTGTCGCCGGCCTGTTCATTGCCTTCCTGTTCCATCTGGGCCAGGTACAACTGGACGCCGAACGCACACCGCGTGTTGCCGAAGCCCCCAAGGCCGAAGCCGAGCCGCCGAAAGGCAGCGACAGCCGCGGCCCGCGTTTCGACTTCTATGCGGTACTGCCGCAGATGGAAGTGATCATGCCGAAAGGCGACGACGACACCCCGCAACCGGCCCGGCCCTCGCGTGACACCACGCCGCCCGCCGATAACGGCACCGATGACAGCCAGATCGCACACCGTCAGGCCGAGCACTTCCTGCTCCAGGCGGGCAGCTTTCGCCGTTCGGAAGATGCTGACCGGCGCCGCGCAGAGCTGATCATCCAGGGCCTCGATGCCCGGGTGCAGCCTGTCAGCCTGGAATCCGGCGATACCTGGCACCGCGTCATGATCGGCCCCTTCACCAACGCCAACGCCATGCACCGCGTCCAGGACCAGCTGGTGGGCGTCGGCATCGAAACCCTGGCCATCCGCGTGCGCGACCCGGACGCCTGATCCCGCACCCGCCACGCGCCCCACACTATCAACAAGGCCCGGCCACGCCGGGCCTTGAGTTTCCCGCCCGCTCCCCCATATTCCCGGATACCGCCCGAAATCCAAGGAGCTTTCCTGCATGGAACAGTATCGTGGCACCACCATCGTGTCCGTCCGCCGCGGCAATCAGGTCGTGATCGGTGGTGACGGCCAGGTCAGCCTCGGCAACACCGTCATGAAAGGCAATGCCCGCAAGGTACGCCGCCTGCATCACGGCAAGGTCATTGCCGGCTTCGCCGGCGGCACCGCCGATGCCTTCACCCTGTTCGAGCGCTTCGAAGCGCAACTGGACAAACACCAGGGGCAGCTGGTGCGCGCCGCCGTGGAACTGGCCAAGGACTGGCGCACCGATCGCGCCCTGCGCCGCCTGGAAGCCCTGCTGGCCGTGGCCGACAAGGAAAATTCCCTGATCATTACCGGCAACGGCGACGTGATCGAACCGGAGCAGGATCTGATTGCCATCGGTTCCGGCGGCCCCTTCGCCCAGTCCGCCGCCCGCGCCCTGCTGGAAAACACCGAACTGCCCGCCCGGGAGATTGTGGCCAAGAGCCTCGCCATCGCTGGCGATATCTGCATCTACACCAACCACAATCACACCTTCGAAGAATTGTCCTGGTGAACCTTATGTCCGCAATGACACCCCGCGAAATCGTTACCGAGTTGAACCGGCATATTGTCGGGCAGGAAGCCGCCAAGAAAGCTGTGGCGCTGGCCCTGCGCAATCGCTGGCGGCGCATGCAGCTGCCCCTGGAGCTGCGCAATGAAGTCGCACCGAAAAATATTTTGATGATCGGCCCGACCGGTGTCGGCAAGACCGAAATTGCCCGCCGCCTGGCACGCCTGGCCGATGCTCCCTTTATCAAGGTGGAAGCCACCAAGTTTACCGAGGTCGGTTACGTCGGCCGGGATGTGGAATCCATCATTCGTGATCTCGTAGAGATGGGCGTCAAGCTGCTGCGCGAGAAAGAGATGCGCAAGCAGCAGGCCCGCGCCGAGGATGCCGCCGAAGAGCGCCTGCTCGACGCCCTGCTGCCCCCGGCACGCGGCGACCAGCCCACCGACAACAGCACCCGCCAGCTGTTTCGCAAGAAGCTGCGCGAGGGCGAACTCGATGACCGCGAAATCGAGATGGATCTTTCAGCGCAACCGATGGGCGTAGAGATCATGGCGCCGCCGGGCATGGAGGAAATGACCAGCCAGCTGCAGCAGATGTTCTCGCGCATGGGCGGCGCCAAGCGCAAGACCCGCAAGCTGAAGGTGCGTGAGGCACGCCGCCTGGTGCGCGACGAAGAAGCCGCCAAACTGGTCAACGAAGATGAACTGAAAACCCGTGCCGTGGACCTGGTGGAAAACAACGGCATCGTCTTTATCGACGAGATCGACAAGGTGGCCAAGCGCGGCGAAACCAGCGGCACCGATGTCAGCCGCGAAGGCGTTCAGCGTGACCTGTTGCCCCTGATAGAGGGCAGCACTGTCAGCACCAAGTACGGCATGGTCAAAACCGACCATATCCTGTTTATTGCTTCGGGTGCCTTCCACCTGAGCAAGCCTTCGGATCTGATTCCGGAATTGCAGGGCCGCCTGCCGATTCGCGTGGAACTGTCTGCACTCAGCGTCGAAGATTTCGAGTGCATCCTGACGGAGCCGAATGCATCACTGACGGAACAGTACCGTGCCCTGCTGGCCACCGAAGGCCTGAAAGTGGAGTTCACCAAGGACTGCATCCGTCGCATCGCCGAAGTGGCCTGGCAAGTAAACGAGCGGGTGGAAAACATCGGCGCCCGTCGCCTGCATACGGTGCTGGAGAAACTGCTGGAAGAAATCAGCTTCGACGCCGACGACCTGGCCACCCAATACCATGACAAACCGCTGGTACTGGATGCGCAGGCCGTGGATCGCTATCTGGGCGAACTGGCCGCCGACGAGGACCTCAGCCGCTATATTCTTTGAGTCCCTCGCTGGCATTCCCGACCCCTTGGCGCTTCGTAGCCCGGGCGAGGGCAGGGGGAGAGGTGTCCAGAAGCCGCCGTAAACCCATCCCTGGGGGCTTGCGTTCGGCATCCATGCCTCACACACTTCTGGACACCTCTCCCCCTGCCCTCACCCTACCTATGGAGTGGCAGAAAGTATCAAACGTGACGGCCCACCGAACTCAACAGAATGAACGCCGTTACAAACGCAAACCGTCCAGCGCCTTGCGAATCCCCCGATCCAGTGCCGCCCGCACAATAGCCGCCACCAGCGGCAACTTGCCTTCAAACTCGATGGTGTAATGCAGATGGCTGCCCCCCTGACCGTCGTCGCTGAAACGCATGACGCCATGGTGATTGCGCAGCGGGCTGCCACGGGTAATGCGGTACTCGATGCGCTCATTCGGCACGAACACCGTCACGGTTTCCTCGAACGGCGGCGCCATCAGGATGCGCAGACGACGCACCGAGCCGAGGCCGTTGATGTCACCCTCGCCGTCCTTGATGCGACGAATCTTCGCCGGCACGAACACCTTTTCCAGGTTTTCGTGGTCAGCAAAAAACGCAAACAGGTCGGAGACCGGGAACGGAAAGCTTTTCTGGATATCGATGCGCTGCATGGCAAACCCCGTTGGCAGAAACAAGCGCTCGATTGTGACGTGCCAGGAACGGAAGGCAATGCCCCATTGCGCCAATCTGCCTGCGCCTCAACGGGTATCGGGCAGGGCCCGCAGCAGTTCGCGCAGGCGTGCCAGGGAGACTCCTCCCGTGTGTGCCGCCACGATATCGCCCTGCGCGCTGACAACCAGCGTCAGCGGCACACCGCGACTGCCCAGGGCCTGTGACAGGCGCGCATCGGGATCGCGCAGCAACTGCTGGAAAGAGAACCCATGGCGCGTCATATAGCCGCGCACCTGGGCAGCGGATTCGCCCTGGTTGACCATCACCAGCTGCACCTCGGGATGCTCGGCCTGGAATGCCATCAAGGCGGGCATGCTGCGGTGACAGTGCGGGCACCAGGTCGCCCAGATATTGATCACGGTGGGGGAGGAAACCGTTAGCGGCGCAGGTTGCCCCGACAGCCGCTCCAGGGTGACCTCCGGCAGCATCGGTCGGGCTGGCGCCTGCAGGGCCAGCCCGGCCGTCACCGACAAGGCCACAGCCAGAGCGCTGGCTGCGACCCAGGCACGGTCGTGGCGCACACGGCGACGGCGCATGCCGGGCACCAGCAGGAACACCGCAACACCAGCTGCCAGGGCGGCGGGCCACCAGAGGCCGCCATCACGGATATCCAGCATGGCCAGCGGACTGCCACCGAAGGCGTCCCACTGACGCAGCACGAAACCGGCCCGCCCGGCGAGGATACCGGCGAACACGGCCATGAACAGGGTGCTTTCGACATCGGTGGCCGCGTGTTCACCGGCGCGCTTGCGCCGCCACAGGGCAACGGCCCAGGCCACCAGCAGCCCCGCCAGCCAGGGCAGCAGCGCGAGGGGCACCACCACAGGACCGAACTGCCAGCTTTGCATCGCCTCCCCTTTTTGCTTGCGCCGTACGATCGGGCACTATACCGACATACCGACCGGACGCGCATCCAGTGCTATGATTGCCGCGCTTTGCTCTTTCTGGCTGGACAGGACGGCGGCATGACCGCAGGGGAACGACTACACACCGCACTGGAGCGCTTCTTTGCACTGCGTCAGCATGCGGACGACGCACGCTTTGCCGCGCGCCTGGACCGTTTGCAGCGCTGGCAGATCATGCGCCTGCGCGCCAGCCATCGGGATCTGTTGACGCGGCCGGGGGCCGAGGCCGGGATGGACTTCCTGTTCACCGAGGTCTACGGCGGGCGTGATCTGCGGCCAGTCGCGCAGGAAATCCGCCGGGCCTTGCCGAAAGCGCTCAAGTTGCTACCCGATCGGGTCATGGTGACCTCCGCCTCAGCGCTCGAAGCGGCCATTCTGACTCAGGAACTGGATGAGCATCTGGTGGACGTGCTGGATGTACGCCTCGATGAGGGTCTGTGCGCCGACAGCTACGCCGAGGCCTACCGCCGCCAGCAGCAGGAGGCCGCCCGGCAGCGCCAGCTGGCGCTGGTGAGCGAGCTCGGCGGCCATATCGACCGCTACGTTCGCAGCCGCATGATCCAGACCACCTTTCGCCTGGTCCGTCGCCCGGCCCATGCAGCGGGCTTTGCCAGCCTGTATGATTTCCTCGATCGTGGCTTTGCCGCCATGCGCCCGCTGCCCAGTGTGGCCGACCTGCTCGACGAGTTGGCGGCACGGGAGCAGGCCCTGATGGCGCGTCTGCTGGCGGGCCACCCGCAACCGTTTCCGGAGCTTACCCATGGCTGACGACAAGACCACCCACTTCGGCTTCCAGGAAGTCCCCTGGCAGGACAAGGCCAGCCGGGTGGCGGGCGTATTCCGCTCCGTGGCGCCCAAGTACGACCTGATGAACGATCTGATGTCCATGGGCATCCATCGGGCCTGGAAGCGCTTCACCCTCGAACTCGCAGGCGTGCGCCCCGGCCATCGGGTGCTGGATCTGGCGGGCGGCACCGGCGATCTGGCCATGAAGTTCTCGCGCCTGGTGGGCGACACGGGCGAGGTGGTGCTGGCGGACATCAACGAGGCCATGCTGGGGGTCGGCCGCGACCGGCTGTTCGATGCTGGCTGCGCCCACAATACCCGCGTGGCGCAGGTGAATGCCGAGGCGCTGCCGTTTGCCGACAACAGCTTCAACTGCATCACCATCGCCTTCGGCCTGCGCAATGTCACCGACAAGGACAAGGCGCTCAAGTCCATGCTCCGGGTGCTCAAGCCGGGCGGGCGCCTGCTGGTGCTGGAGTTTTCCAAGCCGATCCACAAGCCGCTGTCGAAGCTCTACGACATCTATTCCTTCAATGTATTGCCCCGCCTGGGCAAGGCCATTGCTGACGACGCCGAGAGCTACCAGTACCTGGCGGAATCGATCCGCATGCACCCGGACCAACAGACCCTGAAGGGCATGATGGAAGCCGCCGGCTTTGCCCGCTGCGACTATTTCAACATGACCGGCGGCATCGTCGCCCTGCATCGCGGGTTCAAGGTATGACGCTGGAGCATCAGGCGCAGCCACCGGGGCTGCTGGAGACACTGTTGCTGGCCAGCATCGAGCGCGCCGTGAACACCGCGTTGCGCCATGACCCGGCCAGCCAGCAGCGGCTGGCCGAGCATGCCGGTCGTCTGGTGTCGGTCAGTTTGCGCGTGCCCGCTCGCGAGGTGTTTGTGCTGATCGTCGAGGATGGCATCGAGTGCTATCACAGCAGCGAAGCCGACGCGGATGTCAGCGTGCGGGGCGGACCGCTGGATCTGGCGGCCGAGTTTCTCGGCTGGGACAGCGCACCCGGCCTGATTGGCGGCCCCATCAACATTCGTGGTGACCGGGAGTTGCTGCAGGCGCTGACCGCCATCGTTCGTGATCTGGATATTGACTGGGGCGCGCTGTTTGCACCGTTGCTGGGTAACGAGCTCGCGCAGCAGGTGGACTATGGCGCGCGACGGCTGTTCAGCTGGGCCCGGGAAAGCCTCGACCGGCTGGCCCGCCAGGGCAGCGATTATCTGGCCAACGAAAGCGGCCTGCTGCCATCGCGCACTGCGCTACGCGAGTTCGGCCATGACGTCGAGGAGCTGCATCTGGCCACGGAACGCCTGGAAGCCCGCATCCAGCGGCTGATGCAACGCAGGCAAGAACAGGCCGGGAGCAACGATCAATGACCCTGCCTGTCGGGCGGATGCTGTTTGTGCTGCATATCGCATGCCGTTACCGCCTCGCCACCCTGTTGCCCGCGCACCCCTTGCGACCACTGGTCATCGCCCTGATGTATCTGGTGCCCTCCAGCTGGTTCGGCCCCCGCGATCTGTCCGAGGGCGAGCGGTTGCAGCAGGCGCTGGATCGCCTCGGGCCGATCTTCATCAAGTTCGGTCAGCTGCTGGCCACGCGCCGCGATCTGTTGCCGCCGGACTGGACCGACGCCCTGGCACGCCTGCAGGACCAGGTCGCCCCCTTCCCGGTGGCGCAGGCCCGCGCCCGGATTGAAGCCGAACTGGGGCAGCCTATCGAGATCGTCTTCAGTCGCTTTGACGATGCCCCTCTGGCGTCGGCGTCCATCGCCCAGGTGCACAGTGGCGCATTGCAGGACGGCACCGAAGTGGTGGCCAAGATCCGCCGCCCCGGGCTCGAGCGCATCGTACGCCGCGATCTGGCGGTAATGCGCTTTGGTGCCACCTGGCTGGAACGCCTGTGGGCCGATGCGCGCTATTTCCGGCCGCGCCGGGTGGTGGAGGACTACGTCGGCATCATTCATGGCGAGTTGGACCTGACCGCTGAAGCGCGCAACAGCGAGACCATGCGCCGCCAGTTCCTGTTCAGCCCCCTGCTGTTCATTCCGCCGATCCACATGCAATACACCACCGAGCGCCTGCTGGTGATGGACCGCATCCACGGCATCCCGGTGAACGATATCGAGCGCATCAAGGCCGCCGGCATCGACCCGAAACGGCTGGCCGAGCGGGGCGTGGAGATCTTCTTTGCCCAGGTCTTCCGCTACAACCTGTTCCACGCCGACATGCACCCCGGCAACATCTTCGTCAATCCGGACAAGCCCGACGCGCCGCAGTACATGGCCGTGGATGCCGCCATCGCCGGGCGACTGGGCAAGGACGACCTGGATATCCTCGGCCGCCTTGTGCTGGCGGTGATGCGCGAGGACTACGGCACCCTGGTGGACGTGGTGATTCGCGCAGGCTGGACCACGGTGCCGGTAGATCGGCACCGCTTCGAGCAGTCGGTGCGCGCCATCGTCGAGCCGATCCGCACCATGCCGCTGGATCAACTGGAGTTCGCGCCGCTGGTGATGAAGCTGTTCGACATGGCGCGCAGCTTCCATATCGAGGCGCCGGTGCAATACATCCTGCTGATGAAGACACTGGTGCATATCGAGGGACTGGGGCGCAGCATCTACCCGCAACTCGATATCTGGGCCACCGGCCGGCCGCTGCTGGAAGCCTGGATGATGGACAACTACGGGCCCACGGCCACCCTGAAGAAGCTCCAGGCCCGGGCACCGGAATGGGCCGCACAGCTGCCGGACATGCCCGACATGCTGCGCGACGCGATGGAGAATCTGCGCCGCTTGCCTTACCAGCAGCAGCAACTGGCGGCACGCCTGGGCGAGCAGCAGACCCGACATCGGCGCAAGCTGCTCGGCGGCCTGGCCGGGCTTGGCCTGCTGGGCGGCAGCCTGCTGCTGGCCAGCGGCGCGGGCGCGGGCGTCGGCGCCGCCTGCGGGGTACTGCTGACCGCCTGGGCGCTGCGCCGCTGAGGCCGCCACCAGCATGCCCCATGACAGTCAGGTGACTGTCATATGAATCTGTTAAACTGGTGTTTCAACAGGAGCTGTCTGATGAGTGATGTGCTGCGCCAGCTGCATGAAGTACTGGAGGCCCGCAAACTGGAGGCCCCGGAAAGCTCCTATGTGGCCAGCCTCTATCACAAGGGTCTGAACAAGATCCTGGAGAAGGTCGGCGAGGAAGCCGTGGAAACCCTGCTGGCGGCGCGCGATGCGGAAGTCAGCGGCGAACTGGATGCGTTGATCAGCGAAACCGCTGATCTGTGGTTTCACAGTATGGTCATGCTGGCCGCGTTGAATGCCAGCCCGGACCAGGTGCTCGCGGAACTGGAGCGGCGTTTCGGCCTCTCCGGTCTGGACGAGAAAGCCTCACGCAACCGTTGAGTGGAGAAAACACATGTTATCCGGTATCAGTCTCTGGCAACTGCTGATTGTTCTGGCCATTGTCGTGGTGCTGTTCGGCACCAAGAAGCTGCGCAATATGGGCGGCGACCTCGGTAGTGCGGTGAAGGGCTTCAAGCAGGCCGTCAAGGAAGGCGAGGACGAGCAAAGCAATCGCCAGATCAAGGGCAGTCATGACGAGCAGGGCACCACGCTGGACGAAAACGGCCAGCCGGTGAAGGACAAGGACCACCAGGCCTGATTCATGCTGGACATCAGCTTCGCCGAACTGGCTTTGATATTCGTCATTGCCCTGGTCATTCTTGGCCCGGAACGCCTGCCCCGTGCTGCCCGTACCGTAGGGCACTGGGTCGGGCGTGCGCGCAGTGCCTTTACGCACCTGAAGAATGAGCTGGAGCGCGAAGCCATCAACATGGAAATGCGCGACAAGTTCAAGCAGCAGCTCAAGGATATGGGGCTGGAAGATGAAAGCCTGAAGCTGGACAAGAACCTGTTGCCCCCCGAGGTCGACGATGCGCCCCGGGAGCCCGAGACCGACAGCCCTGAGGCCACGCGCAAGCGTGATACGCCGGACAAGCCTGAATCATGAGTGAAACGCCTCACCCGGACGACACCCAGCAAACCCTGATCGGCCATCTGCTCGAGTTGCGCAATCGTCTGCTGCGCGCCATGGCCGCGATCCTGGTGATCTTTATCGGGCTTTTTTACTTCTCCCGTGATCTCTACACGCTGGTGGCCAAGCCTCTGATCCAGGCGCTCCCGGAAGGCGCTTCCATGATCGCCACCGATGTCGCCGCGCCCTTCATCGTGCCCTTCAAGCTGACCCTCTATATCAGCATTCTTGTGGCCATGCCGGTGATCCTGCATCAGGCCTGGGCGTTTATTGCCCCTGGCCTCTACAAGCACGAGAAACGCATTGCCATGCCGCTGCTGATCAGCAGCGTGCTGCTGTTCTACCTGGGCGCGGCCTTTGCCTACTTCGTCGTGTTTCCGCTGATCTTTGCCTTCTTTACCGCGATTGCTCCGGAAGGCGTCACGGTCGCCACCGATATCAGCCGCTATCTGGATTTCGTAATGAAGCTCTTCATTGCGTTCGGGCTGGCTTTCGAGATGCCGATCGCCATCGTGCTGATGGTCTGGACCGGCGTCACCACCGTGGAGAAGCTGAAAGCCAAGCGGCCTTATATCATCGTGGGTTGCTTCGTCGTCGGCATGCTGCTGACCCCACCGGACATCCTGTCGCAAACGCTGCTGGCGGTGCCGATGTGGATCCTGTTCGAACTGGGACTGCTGGCCGGGCGCTGGGTACGGCCCCGCGAAGCCGAGGCCAGCTCCGCCGAGCACTGATTCAGTCTGTTACGCAATCCTGATTCATGAAGTCCAGCAGCCGATCCCGGACAGCCGGGTCACGTACGCTGGCGATATGTCCGCCACGCAGGCGCTGGAAAGTCTTGGGTTCGGCCGCCGCCTCAAAGAGACGTTCGCCGTGCGCGTAGGGAATGATCTGGTCTTCATGGCTATGCAGCAGCAGTAATGGCTGCGGCGCCAGGTCAGCGATGTGTGCCTGGGCATCCCAGTCCGTAGAGATAAACGGAGCGAATACAAAACTGAACGGCCAGAGCAACCAGCTTCCGCGCATGACATCACGGGTAATATCGCGGAAACCGGCAAAGGCCGCTTCCATGATGACGCAGTCATATTTGCCTTCGTTTTCTTCCCGCGCCAGCACATAAGGCAACATGCTCGCGCCCAGGCTCTGGCCGAAGACAATCAGAGGCCCCTCGACACGTTGCGCACCGGCCAACCAGTCCAGACCCAACTGCACGTCGTCGAACACCCCTGGCAACCGCGCCTTGCCTTCCGACAGGCCATACTCCCGATAATCCAGCAGGAAGACCTGGTACCCCGCCTCCGGCAGCCAGTGCACATTCATCAGGTGGGTGCTGACGTTCTGTGCGTTACCGTGCAGGAAATAAACGGTACCCCGCACCTCCTCCGTAGCGGCCGGCAGCCACCAGCCATGCAGACGCAGGCCGTCCGGGTGAATCAGAATGATGTCTTCGTAATCCAGACCCTGGCGCGCCGGGTTTTGTACCCAGTCGCTCATCGGGTAGAAGAAGACACTGGTACACCCCATCAGCCCCGCGGCAAACAGGCTCAGCAATGTCAGTCGAAGTGATAGCGCCATGAGATCCTGAACTCCGTATCAGCGTCACCCCGCACGGCCAGACGCTCAAGGTCCAGACGCAATGCATTGTTGCGGGATACCGGCACATTCAAGGTGGCCTGTGCGCGGTGACGGTATTCATCATTGGTCAGATAGTAACCCGAACCGCCAGCACCGAACGTGGCATGGCCAAAATGCCAGAGCAGCCCGGCACTGGCGCCCGCCGCGCTGGTGATCAGCGGGTCCCAGGCACTGTTGTTTTCCACCCGCGCCAGCAGAAAGGCATAGGGCGTCACGGGTCCGGCCTGCCAGGCAAGACCCGGGCCCGCCTCCACATAACGCGACAGCCCATAGCGCCCCTCTGCCTGAACGCGCTCGATGCCGCCGTTGACGAACCAGGACACCGGCTTGACGAAGGTTGACCTCGGCGCCAGCGATCGGATGTTCACCACATCCAGCCGCTCAAGCTTCAGCGGACCAGATTCGGTGCTGCGCAGCCGCAGGTTCAGCGCCTCGATCTGCGCACCGCGCAGGAAACCGGTGCTGTTGTCGAACCAGTCGTGATAGGTGTAACGAAACTGGATTTCCCCGAACTCGTTGTTCTCGCGCTGTCCGTAGCTCGCCGCCACCAGTTTGGTGGCGTGCCCCAGCTCTGGCGCCTCCGGCTCGATGGGGGGCACCGGATCAGGCGCCGGCAGGCTGTTGGCCAGGCGCAACAGGGCAAGACTGCGCCGCGCCACCTCTGCATCGCGCTCTCGCTTGCGATGGATGAAGCGCAGGTACTCATAGGCCGTCTGCGCCATGATGCGCTGTGTCTGCGGCGCAAAGGCCTGGAATTCATCAGATGCGGACAGTTCGGGCGAATCCGCCAGACGTCGGGCAAGGCGCCGTGCGTCTGCAGGAAGCTGCGCCACCAGCCGGTCCAGCTCCACGGCCTTGGAGGGCCGATACACCCGGGACGCCAGCAACCCGGCATCTTCCAGGGCGCGCACCGTGTTGACCGGCACTTCCGTCAGCCGCATCCCTTCCATCAACCCGGTGTCAGGCCGCGCCACATCAATCAGCTCGAGCAGCCGGAACGAGCAGTTCTCATCGAGAAAGTAGTAATCGAAACGGATATCACGCAGTTCCCAGAGATGCTCGACCAGCCACTGCCGCTGCTCTGCATCCAGCGCCAGCGTGTACTCCCACATGTCGCGGTTCTCCAGATGCGCGTAATCCTGGATCTTGGTGACATAGGGCACGATCGAAAAATACCCGGGATAGCCGCCAGCCAGCCCGCGGTAAATATAGAAAACGGAATTGTCACTGGCATCGACCTCTGCACCGAAGTTGATGGCCTGCGATAACCAGACCCCATCACTTTCGTCGCCATCCAGGCGCAACAGCGTGTGCCCGAACATGGACGACGGACTGTTCAGGTACGCAGCAGGAAAGACCAGCACCACACGCTCATCCGGCATCAGCGCGCGCCACTCCAGATATTCGCTGCAGTGCTCAAAAGGCGCGTCGTGTTGCCATCCAAGCGCTTCGGAGAGAAAGCGATAGCGCGCCGGGTAGGCGCATCGGGCTTCGCTGCCCTCAGGCTTCAGCGCCTCATGTGTCGCGACCAGCTCTGCATAGGGGTCGTGCCGACCGTCCGCCGACAGAAAGAAATTCTGGTCTGCCACATAGCTGCGGCCCCGGCTGCGCAGTGTGGTGCCGCGATTCACATGCAGCAATGCCAGCCAGCGCGGCGACTCTGCAAGCGACTCTGCGAGCGCCTCTGCGAACGCCTCCTGATCGACATGGTTTGACCAGACGGGCGGGGCGACCATCGCCATCCCCAGAGAAAGCAGCAAGGTAATACGAAAGAACATGGATTATCCGGATAATAAAATGCCCTGCCGGACGCGGCAGGGCATAGATGTCACTGGTGCGATACGACTACCGATCAGGCAGTGTACTTGGCCAGTTGCTGGTCAGCTTTCATGATGGACTGAATGCTGGCAAGCACATCTTCTGCGGTCACATTCTCGTGCGGGAAGATGGCAGAGAAATGCTGGTGCAGGGTCTGGTTGAAATGGCCGCGGTCTTCTGCGGAAACACCCATGGACACGGACAGGGCGGTCAGCGCTTCGCCTTCACCCATGGCAATGTCATGTGCCACTTCTTCCAGAACGCCATTCATGGCCAGCAGGCTGCTGCCGCTGTAAGCCAGCGCGCCGCTGGTGTCACAACCGTTGGTACCACTGGTCATGCCGAACGTGGCATTGCCGGAGGTGCCGTTCACGAGTGTGGCGAGAAGATGGATCGGGAGGCCGCTCTGGCCTTCAAACAGCATGTTGCCCCAACCGCAACCCGGGCCGCCCGGTGCGTTTGCAGATGCGGTCATGGATGCGCCCAGCAGTGCGGTAGCCAATACGATTTTCTTCATGTAGGTACTCCTCCGATTAACATTATTTCCCTTGGCAGGCGACGCAGCGCAGCGCAGCCGTGCTCGCTCCATCATAGAGCAGTCACTGTGCGGCGCAATAGCTGTTTAAGACGACAGCATGAAGGTCACAGGCCCATCGTTAACCAGGGCAACTTTCATGTCCGCAGCAAAGACACCGCAGGCGACCTCACCCCCCTGCTCGCGCAGGCAGGTCAGAAAATGCTCATACAGGTACTCGGCCCGTTCCGGCGCGGCGCCATCGCTGAAACCCGGCCGCAGCCCCCGGCGCGTGTCAGCCGTCAGCGTGAACTGGGAGATCACCAGCAAACCGCCCTGCACTTGCATCACATTGCGATTCATACGGCCCTGATCGTCGGCAAACAGGCGATAACCGAGCACGCGCTCCGCCAGACGCTCGACCACGCGCTCATCATCATCCCGGGCAATCCCCACAAACACCAGCAGGCCAGCCCCGATCTCGCCCGTCACCCGGCCATCCACGGTAACGCGAGCCTCGCTGACCCGTTGCAGCAGCACCTTCATCGATGGGTCTCCCCGGCTGCGGCAAAACCGGCCACTGCCGCCACCAGCGCACGCTGCAGACCGGGTTCTGTCGCAGAATGGCCCGCGTCCGGCACCACGGTCAGTTGGCTGCCGGGCCAGGCCTGATGCAGCGTCCACGCCTGCTCCACCGGGCACACCATGTCATAGCGGCCATGGACGATGTGCGCAGGAATCCCCGCCAGCGACGCCATGTGCGACAGGAGACCCGCCTCCGGCATGAAGCCCCCGGCCACGAAGTAATGGCTCTCGATACGTGCCAGCGCCAATGCCCGGGTCTCGAACGAGGCCACCACGCCCGGCGACGGCAGCAGGGTGGCGCAGGCCGCCTCCCAGGCCGCCCAGGCACTGGCAACTGACCGGTCCACCACCTCTTCCGTGAGCCGCTGATGGTAGCGGGTCAGCAAATCCGCCCCGGCGGCGGCAGGCAGCGCATCCCGAAAACGAGCCCAGGCGTCAGGGAATATCCGACTGGCGCCGCCCTCGCGGTACAACCAGTCGATATCCTGCTGACGACACAGAAAGACACCGCGCAAGACCATGCCGGCCACCCGTTGTGGATGGCACTGACCATAGCGCAGTGCCAGCGTCACCCCCCAGGAGCCGCCAAACAGCAGCCAGCGCTCTACACCCAGGGCAACGCGGATACGCTCCATGTCCGCCACCAGATCCGGCGTGGTGTTGGCGGTCAGACTGCCCGACGGCTGCGACTGCCCGGCACCGCGCTGGTCAAAGAGGATGATGCGCCAGTGGCGCGGGTCAAAGTAGCGGCGCATGCGTGGCGAGCAGCCGCCCCCGGGGCCGCCATGCACCACCAGCACCGGCTCGCCGTGCGGGTTGCCCGATTGCTCGATGTAAAGCCGATGGCCGTCACCGACATCCAGCCAGCGCTGGTCCCAGGGCGCCAGGGCAGGATACAGTGCATGCCGGGATACGGGCGTCAGGTCTGCGCTCATCAATCAGATTGCCGTCTCAGGAGGACTGTTCAGTGACGAAGCATACGCCATCATTGCTCGCTTTGCTGGCCCTGACCCTGCTGCTCGGCGGTTGCAGCCAGACACCGCCGGAAGAGGCCATCGAGGCCGCCATCCGGGACATGGCGGACGCTGTCAGCCAGCGCCGAGGCGCCGTGGTCAGCGCACGACTGGCAGAGTCGTTCTCCCTGAGCCAGTACGAGGGACGCTCGCAAATGGACCGCGAGGAAACCCGCCGGATGATGGCCGGGTTGCTGATGCGCTACCCGGATATCCGCGTGATCATTACCCAGGTGTCCGTGACTCCGGACGGGATGCGCGAGGATCGCGCCGAGGCGCGTTTCAACGCGCTGGTGACGGGCGGCACCGGCGGCCTGTTGCCGGAACGGGGACAGCTGTTCCGGGTGGCTTCCGACTGGGAACTGATCGACGGCGACTGGCTGCTGATACGTGCCAGTGCCGCCCGCCTGCTGGAAGGCAGCCCTGACTGAGTCAGACCGACGTCAGTCCTCCACGCTCGCGAGTTCGTCCATGCCCAGTTCCTTGATCTTGCGCGTCAGGGTATTGCGTCCCCAGCCCAGCAGACCGGCCGCATCACGGCGACGCCCGCCGGTGTGGTTCAGGGCCACCTCGATCATGGCCCGCTCAAAGGTCGGCACGGCACTGTCGAGAATGCCACGCTCGCCCGCCGCCAGCGCCCGCTCGGCCCACTGGCGCAGACCCTTTTCCCAGCTGCCGCTGACTTCCGGACGCGCCTCTTGCTGATTCAGCTCCGGCGGCAGGTCATCCACCAGCACTTCACGGCCCGAGGCCATCACCGTCAGCCAACGGCAGGTATTCTCCAACTGACGCACATTGCCCGGCCAGGGCAGTGCGGCCAGATAGCGCTCGGTGTCCGGATGCAGGGTCTTGGCTTCGACTTCCAGTTCGCGACCGGCCCGCTGCAGGAAGTAGCGCGCCAGTCGCGGAATGTCCTCGCGGCGCTCGCACAAGCGCGGGATATGGATGCGGATCACGTTCAGACGGTGGAACAGATCCTCACGGAAGTCACCATCCTTGACCAGCCGCTCCAGGTTCTGGTGCGTGGCCGCAATGATGCGCACGTCCACCTTGATCGGCGTGGTACCGCCAACCCGGTAGAACTCGTTTTCCTGCAACACCCGTAACAGCCGGGTCTGGGCCTCGATCGGCATGTCGCCAATCTCGTCCAGGAACAGGGTGCCCCCATTGGACTGCTCGAAACGACCGATGCGCTGGCTGTTGGCGCCGGTAAAGGCGCCTTTCTCATGGCCAAACAGTTCGGATTCGATCAGATCTCGCGGGATGGCCGCCATGTTCAGCGCCACGAACGCCTTGTCGCGACGCACCGAATGGCGATGGAGGGCATGGGCGACAAGTTCCTTGCCCGTCCCGGACTGGCCATTGATCAGCACCGTGACATTGGAATGCGACAACCGGCCAATGGCGCGAAACACCTCCTGCATGGCTGGCGCTTCGCCGATAATCTCGGCAGGCGGCTCGCTGCTCTCTTCGGCCGGCCCGCCCTTGGCCTCCGCGCGGTGGCGCACGGCACGTTTCACCAGTGCCACCGCTTCATCCACATCAAAGGGTTTCGGCAGGTATTCGAAGGCCCCCCCCTGATACGACGCCACAGCAGAATCAAGATCCGAGTGCGCGGTCATGATGATCACCGGCAGATCAGGGTGCTTGCGTTGCAGCACCTTCAGCATGCGCAAGCCATCTGTGCCCGGCATGCGCACATCGGAAATCAGCACATCCGGTTCATCGGTGCCGGCTTCCAGCGCATTCAGCGCCTCGTCGGCATCCTCGTAACACACCGGACTGAAGCCCTCCTGGCCCAGCGCCTTGTCGAGAACCCAGCGGATCGAACGGTCATCATCAATGACCCAGACTTTTGCCGTCATGGTCTATCACTCTCTATGTTGTACCGGCCAACCCGACCGGTTCCCCCTGCACGCCGCTATCCCTGGCCCCGGGCACCAGGTTCTGGTGTGTGTCCGGTTGTGCTTCCATGGGAAGTAACAGGCTGAACACTGTCTTGCCTGCAGTGCTCTCGCATTCAATCAGGCCGCTGTGCTGGCTGATGATGGACTGGGCAATCGACAACCCCAGCCCTGATCCATTGGCCCGGCCACTGACCATGGGGTAGAACAGGGTTTCCCGCAGTTCCTCGGCAATCCCCGGGCCGTTGTCTTCGATATCCACACGCAGCACCATCCGGTGCCGCACCGCACCAATCGTGTACTGGCGGATCACTCTCGTTCGAAAAATCACCTGCGCCCCGGGCGTGCCCGACTCGGTCAACGCCTGCACGGCATTACGCGCCAGATTCAGAATCACCTGCACCAGCTGGTCCCGGTCTGCCGGGATTTCCGGCAAACTGGTGTCGTAATCCCGGCGCACCCGAACCCCCTCAGGATGCTCCGCCAGCACCAGCTGGCGCACATGCTCCAGACATTCATGGATATTCAGCAGGCGGAAATTCGGCAGGCGGCGCGGCCCGAGCATGCGATCCGCCAGTGACCGCAACCGGTCTGCCTCATCAATGATCACGCGGGTGTACTCCGCCAGCTCCGGGTCCGGCAGGGCCCGTTCCAGCAACTGGGCTGCTCCGCGGATGCCCCCCAGCGGATTCTTGAGCTCATGGGCGACGCCGCGCACCAGCGCCCGCGTGGCCTGATGGGCATGCAGCAGCGCCTCTTCACGGCCAATACGCAGCATCCGGTCCAGCGGTTGCAGCTCCAGCAGCAGACTGGCTGGCTGACCGGGCTCACTGAGTTGAACGACCGAATAGTCCACGGTGATCTCCTGACCCGGCGAGATCATCATCCGCGCCTCCCGGCGCGTGAAGGGATGACCTTCCCCGATGCACCGATGCAGTGCAGCGCTGGCATCCGGGTCCTCAAAAAAACACTCTGGCAGGGGCTGCCCCACCGACCGATGCGCACTGGCAAAGAGCAGGATTTCCGCCGCCGGGTTCAGGTAGCGGATAATCAGCCGCTCATCCAGCATGACGACCGCCGTGGTCAGGTGATCGAGCAGCCGCTTGTGCACGGAAGTCTCTGCATGTCTGGTTTTTGCCATAACAGGGCCAAAGCAAGTTTCAGGCCATCAAACGATGGGCGTGATCACGCGGTTTTCACCCACTTCCGGACATCGGAAGGGCAAGGACTGGACCTATTGTGCACCATTATGGTGCGCTCGCGCCTCACTCTGTGTCATTGCCACCCCGGGACGCGCCCGGACGCAGCAGGGCACTGGGGCGATGCACGAAAACAGTGACCGGGGCCGAGCGCTTCAACACCTTGCCCTCGGCGTCACGCACCTCCACCACCAGTTCATGCGCGCCCCGGTGCGGCCAGTCCAGCGCCATCTGCGCTTCTGGCTCGCCGTTACGCAGCAAGCGCACCTGATGGCCGGGCAAGAGTCCCGGCTCCAGTTCGTAGGTCACCGGCACGGGCTCGACCGGATGGCGTAATGTGGCCTCATGCTCGGGGGAGGTGATGGCCAGGCGCTGGTAGTAGTCCAGTCGCTCCGTCTCATCAGCCCGGGGAGTGGACGGCGGGGAGGCGCCCGCTGGCGGCGGGCGCGGCGACGACGGTGCCGGCACCACATTGGTCGCGCGCGGGGTACGACGCTGCTCCACCGGACGCCCGTCCTGCGGCGGGCGATCACTGAACACGGGCGCGCCATCAGCGCCCCGGGAGCGATAGATCCGGTCGCCAGGGTCCTCGTCCGATGCCTCTTCGGCCTGCACCGGCATGCCAGCCAACAGGCCAACGAGCAGCCCGATCAGCCAGAAAATGCCCGCTCGCTGTTTCATCTGCATCACCTCCGACCCTCATCATACGGCACAAAAAAGCCCCCGCGAGGGGGGCTTTCCTGTAGCGCTGGCTATACCAACCCGGTTACACCGAGTAGTACAGATCGAACTCGACCGGATGCGGGGTCATGTTCAGGCGCTCTACTTCAGCACGCTTCAGGGAGATGTAGCCATCCAGCGCGTCCTTGGTGAACACGCCACCCTGCAGCAGGAAGTCGTGATCGGCTTCGAGGGCATCCAGGGCCATGGTCAGCGTGTGCGCCACGGTCGGGATTTCCTTCGCTTCTTCTGCCGGCAGGTCGTACAGATCCTTGTCCATGGCATCGCCAGGGTGGATCTTGTTCTTGATGCCATCCAGGCCTGCCATCAGCAGGGAGGCGAAGCACAGGTACGGGTTGGCAGACGGGTCCGGGAAGCGGGTCTCGATACGACGCGCTTTCGGGCTGCTGACCCATGGAATCCGGATCGATGCCGAACGGTTACGGGCCGAGTAGGCCAGCATGACCGGTGCTTCGAAGCCCGGCACCAGACGCTTGTACGAGTTGGTGGACGCATTGGTCAGGGCGTTCAGCGCACGCGCGTGCTTGATGATACCGCCGATGTAGAACAGCGCGGTTTCAGACAGGCCACCGTAGAGGTCACCGGCAAACAGGTTCTTGCCGTCCTTGCTCAGGGACTGGTGCACGTGCATACCGGAACCGTTGTCACCGATCAGCGGCTTCGGCATGAAGGTCGCGGTCTTGCCGTAGGCATGGGCCACGTTGTGGATGCAGTACTTCAGGATCTGTACTTCGTCCGCCTTCTTGGTCAGGGTGTTGGCACCCACGCCGATTTCGCACTGGCCTGCTGTGCCCACTTCGTGGTGGTGCACTTCGATAACCAGACCCATCTGCTCCATGGCCGCACACATGGCCGCACGCAGGTCGTGCAGGCTGTCTACCGGCGGCACCGGGAAGTAGCCGCCCTTCACGCCGGGACGGTGACCGATGTTGTTGCGCTCGAAGTCGTCAGCCGACACCCAGGCCGCTTCTTCGGAGTAGATTTCGTACATGGCGCCCTGCATGTCGGACTTCCATTTTACGGAATCGAACACGAAGAATTCCGGCTCCGGCCCGAACAGGGCGGAATCCGCAATCCCGGTGGACTTGAGGTATTCCTCAGCACGCATGGCGATGGAACGCGGGTCGCGCTCGTAGCCCTGCATGGTGGTGGGCTCAACGATGTTGCAACGCAGGTTCAGCGTGGACACATCAGTGAACGGGTCGATCACCGCAGTGTCGTCATCCGGCTGCAGGATCATGTCGGACTCATTGATGCCTTTCCAGCCGGCAATGGAGGAGCCGTCGAACATCTTGCCGTCGGTGAAGAAGTCGTCGTCGATTTCGCTGGCCGGGATGGACACGTGCTGCTCTTTACCACGGCTGTCGGTAAAGCGCATATCGACCCACTTTACGTCGTTCTCTTTGATCAGTTTTAAAGTCTTTGCAGACATGATGAAGCGTCCTCCTGGAGCAGCAAGAAATGGGTTTGTCCGGCCCGGGGGTTGCACCGAACCGGGTCTTGCCCGTTTGTGGAGCAAAATGCGTGCCACATTCTGAGACATGGCGGAGCAGCACGAATGCTAGGCTCCTGCGACGGCCTGCGGCAGAGAATGCACCATTATAGTGCACAATGACGCAGGAGTGCGCAATTGTGGTGCAAGTCAGGGTCTGGCCACCCGGAGCCGCACAAAGATAACCCCTTCGCGCTCCCCGGTTTCCAGCACCGTGTGCCCATTGATCCGGCACCATGCCGGCACATCATTCAGCACACCGGGGTCTGTGGCAAGCACCTCAAGACATTCACCGTCCGCCAGCGTCTTCACCCGGTCCTGGGTACGGATCACCGGCAACGGACACAGCAGTCGGCGAGCATCAAGCTGTTCCATGATTCACCCCAGATACCAGTCGCGCGGCACGTCATCGGCCGCCATGGGAGGCACCTGCAGATCACGGGTCACGCCATCACGCTGACGCCAGGTCACGGTGACCCGATCGGCCTCCCGCCCCTGAGAGAAGCGCGCCACCAGCGCGGCCGCGAACTCGGCCTCGGCCTGGTCCGCGAAGTGACCGTCCACCAGGGTCAGCGGCCCCCCATGACTGGAGGTCTCAAGGCTGTCAAAGACATGCCGGTAGCCGCGCAGGAACTGGCTTTCGCCTTCCTCGCGACTGATGATCAACTTGAAGTGCGGGCGCGGGCGCAGATGGCGGCCCACCTTGAGCAGCATGATGTCGTCCAGCTCGTAATCACGCTCTCCGCGCGCGCGCCACAGATCGCCCAGCTTCTTCGCATAGGATTCATCCGTCAGGAAGCAGCAGCCCCCGGCGGGCTGGGCGAACTCCTCCAGCCCGAAGTCGCGGGCCAGCTCGATCTGCGGTGTCCGGTTGCGCCCACTGAAGCCATACAGTTTGCTGCGATCCACCCAACCTTCCCGCTCGGGCAGGGTTTCGTCCAGGTTCCTGGCCGACAGCGGCCTGAGCAACCGGTCCTCGGCGCCGGACTCGCGCGCAATCACCGGCATGGTCCACTTGCGCTGCGACTTGGGCCGCTGACCCACCACCTCGCCGGTGATGATGAAATCGAACCCGTCGCCGTCGCTGGCGCGCGCATCGGCCAGGTCACGGGCCTTGTCCAGCATCAGGGTGGCCTGATTGACCATGAAGATCTTGCAGTCCAGGCAGGGATTCATGTGCGCGCCGTAGCCATAACGCGGGTGCAGCACCACATCCTTGTATTCCTGCGAGATATCGATGATGTGCAACTTGATGCCCAGTTGCTCTGCCACCCACAGGGCATTGTTGCGCTTGGGCTTCTTGCGGTCTCGCTCGCGGATCGCGTGGGTATGCCCCTCAACGCAGAAGCCGGTGAAGAAGTTGACCCCCTCCACCTCGATACCCTGGGCCTGGATAACGCGCACAGCCAGCATCGAATCGAGCCCGCCCGACACCAGCGCCAGCGCCCGGCGTGGACGGTCAGCGGCAGACGGCGGCGTGGTGGCGGCGGTGGTCATGGTCTGTGTCATAAACATCAAGCGGCGCGCCGCATAGCCGACGCGCCGGGAAGCAGGTGAACAAGGGGTGAAGGAGTATAACAGCCCGGCCGCTGCGGGTCAGGCCTGCGCCGGTATAGTGCTGGTGGTGAACTGGTCCTGGCAGAAGCTGATCCGCGCCGGGGCGATTTCCTCGGGCTCACCGGCACGCGCCCGCGCCGCCATGCGCGCCTCGACCACTGCACAGCGCGCGGCCAGGCCGCTGGCATTGGCGATCTGGATATTCAACCCCGGGCGCGCATTCAGCTCCAGCATCAGGGGCCCGCGATCCTTGTCCAGCACCAGATCCACGCCCAGATAGCCCAGCCCGGTGAGCTCGTAGCAACCGGCTGCGATTTCCAGGAAACCGGTCCAGTCAGGCAACTGCACGCCCGCCACCAGATTGGCCGTATCGGGGTGCCGCTGGATCACCCGGTTGTGCCAGGTGCCCTCCAGGGTGATGCCCGTCGCCAGATCGACGCCCACGCCGATCGCACCCTGGTGCAGATTGGCCTTGCCGCCGGACTGCCGGGTAGGCAGGCGCAGCATGGCCATCACCGGATAACCGCAGAGCACGATAATACGGATATCCGGCACGCCCTCGTAACTGATCGCCCCGAACACGCTGTCCGGGATGACCCGGTACTCGACCATGGCCCGGTCACGATGCCCGCCCAGCGAATACATGCCGGAGAGGATGTTCGACAGGTGATGCTGGATATCGTCTTCCGTGAGCAGCCGCCCACCGGCCGTGCGATACATCCCCTCGAATCGGTCCGTGACCACAAGAATGCCATCACCGCCCGCCCCCTGGGCCGGCTTGATGACAAAATCGGTGTAGTCGTCCAGACCCCGCATGAAGCGCTCGATCCCCTGCTCACTGGCCACCGACGCGTACAGCTCGGGCACCTGAATGCCCGCCGTGATGGCCCGCTCCTTGGTCAGCAGCTTGTCATCGACCAGCGGATACAGATGGCGGCGGTTGTAGCGCAACACATAATCGCCATTGCGCTGGTTGATGCCCATCACCCCGCGCCGACGCAGCGCCAGCCAACGACCCAGCATGGTCAGGGCCTCCCTTTATCGGGGCCCGCCAGGGCGCGGAAGCGCACCAGCTCGGTCAGCCGGTAACCACGGTAATGGCCCATCAGCAGCATGATGCCGGTAAAGACCAGCAGGATGCCCGGGAAGGTGAAGCAGAAGTACACCAGATGCGGTTGCGACATGAGCAGATGCCCCAGACTCGCCGCCACCAGCGTGCCGATGGCCGCCTTCATCGCATGGCTGGCACCACGCTCCTCCCAGAGAATCGACAACCGCTCGATGACCATGGTCAGGATCACCATCGGGAACAGCGCGACAGACAGCCCTCGCTCGATGCCCAGCTTGTGTCCCAGCAAGGCAATGAATGCCATCAGGATCACCACGAAGGTCAGCACCACCGACAGACGTGACAGCAACTGCAGTCGCAGATGCTCAAGATAGGAGCGCAGGGAAAGCCCGATCGCCGTGATCACCGTAAACAGGAAGATGCCCCAGAAGATCTCGGTCTCGCGGAAAGCCAGCGCCACCAGCACGGGCGTAAAGGTGCCCAGGGTATGCATGCCCACCAGATTGCGCAGCAACAGGATCAGCAAGACGCCCAGCGGGATCATGATCATGATCCGGTAGACCTCCTGTGTGGCTACCGGCAGGTCATACAGGGAAAACGTGAGCAAGGTGCTGCGGCGCGCCGGCTCGGAGGTTTGCGCCAGCTGAATCGCACTGATTTCCGTGCTGGTCACGCTGAACGTGACCCGGGGGCGCTGCCCGCCTTCGACATCCGCCACGGGCACCGCGCCGATCCACCAGATGATGCGATCATCGGGTAGCCCCCGATCACCGGTGACCGGATTGAAGTAGATCCAGCGCTCACCCGTGTAGCTGCGCAGCCACTGCTCCGGGGTCTGGTTCTGGCTGGCTGTCAAACGCACCGTGTGCAGCTGCTGCACCGGGATATGCGCCACCGCCAGCAGCTTTTCCACCACGCGCGTACGGTTGCTGATGCTGTCATCATTGCCCAGCAGCAGACGCACATTGTCGTCGTTGAGATTGTTGACGCGGCGCACCGTTTCGCTGATGAAGGTTTCCACATCAGCCGAATGCTGCCGGATCGGCGCCAGCAGCGCCTCGGCGGCAATGCGCTCCGGCCCTTCCAGCGGCGGCCGCGGCCGGAACTGCGGCCCGGCTTCCACCAGCCGCGACTCACCGAACCGCTGTGACAGGGTCTTGCGGTAGTAAAGTGTCTGCTCACCCTGGGCGCGGCGAGATGACCAGGTCACCAGGCGATTGGCCTCGACACGACTGACATTGAAACCGTAGTTCTGCGAGATAAAGCTCTCGTTGAGCACCAGATACCGGTCACTCGGCGGGGGCACAAAAAGCTGCGCCTTGACCGGCGTGTTGCCGGACGCACGGAAGCTCAGACGCGCATCGATTACCCAGACCGGATCGGTCTCGCTCTCGCTCACCGGAATGTTGAGGACCATGATCTGATAGGCCGTAGCGCCAAGCCCTGTAGCAATCAGCACCAGCGCCAGAATAAGGGCATGCAGCTTTACACCACGCATTCAGAGCCCCCCAGCTTGCTCCGCCACGCAGCGTCAGTCTTTCTCACCAGCCTCTCCCAATGTCATCCCGCATTCCGGTGCCCCGGCACTGTTTTCCTGCGACGGATCAATGATACTGCGCAGATCGGTCAACCCTTCCGCACCGATCAACAGCGCATAACTGAAGTTGCGGCGGTCCGTCAGATTGACCCGCATCGGCACCTGCCGTTCGCCAATGCAGACCATCAGGCGCACCACCGGACGGCGCGTGTAGGTTTTTGCCTCATCATCAATGTCCGCCAGGCGACGGCGAATGCGCACCTTGTGGTCCAGCGGCAACTCCCGCTGCTCGGCATCGTCGCCCTCGGTGCCAAGACGGAAGCGCACCCAGTCGTCCCCGTTGCGCTCGAAAATCTCGATATCGTAGGCACTGAGCGAGGCGCTCACAGCCCCGGTATCCAGCTTTGCCTCCACGGTCAGGTCCAGCTCATCAACGTGGGCCTGCTCGATCAACCCCAGAATGACCTTGTGTACGGGTTCGCTCTCCGCCACGGCAGACACTGGAAGCACTGTCATTATGAGCAGTGCCCATGGCAGGAAAAGAGGGCTGAAGCGGGTTTGTCGCATAGATCTGACCTGTTCTGTGGTGTCCGGGCGAACTTCGACCGCGCCCGACACGCAGGGTTGCAGCTCGGCGCCTCATTCTAGAGCAAGGCGCCGGGGAAATAACCGTCCGTTGCGTAAAAGACTATGCAACGATCGTGAAAGTCCTGTCCTACAGGGCGTCAAAGCCCGTGTTGCTGCAACCGCCAGCCTGCTATACTCCGCGCCCCAATTATGCCGCAACCGGTGCCTGACCTGTGATCGAACGCCTGCGCAACATCGCCATTATCGCCCATGTAGACCATGGCAAGACCACGCTCGTGGACAAGCTGCTGCAGCAGTCCGGCACCCTCGGCGACCGCGCCGGGGCGGTGGAACGGGTCATGGACTCCAACGATATCGAGAAAGAGCGCGGTATCACCATCCTGGCGAAGAACACCGCCCTGAAGTGGAACGACTACCGCATCAACATCGTCGACACCCCCGGCCACGCCGACTTCGGCGGCGAGGTAGAGCGCGTGATGTCGATGGTCGACTCCGTGCTGCTGCTGGTGGACGCTGTGGATGGCCCCATGCCGCAGACCCGCTTCGTGACCCAGAAAGCCTTCCAGCAAGGCCTCAAGCCGATCGTGGTGATCAACAAGATCGACCGCCCCGGCGCCCGCCCGGACTGGGTGATGGACCAGGTGTTCGACCTGTTCGACCGCCTCGGCGCCACCGATGAGCAGCTCGACTTCCCGGTGGTCTACGCCTCGGCCCTGAACGGCATCGCCGGCCTCGACGCCGACGACATGGCCGATGACATGACCCCGCTGTTCCAGACCATCATCGACCGCGTCCCGCACCCGGATGTGGACATGGACGGCCCCTTCCAGATGCAGATCTCGTCGCTGGACTACAACAGCTACGTCGGCGTGATCGGCATCGGCCGCGTCAAGCGTGGCCGCGTCAAGACCAACACCCCGGTGAAGGTGATCGACATCCACGGCAAGACCCGCAATGGCCGCGTGCTGACCATCATGGGCCACCACGGCCTGGAGCGCGTGGAAGTGCCGACCGCCGAAGCGGGCGACATCATCTGCGTGACCGGCCTGGACCCGCTGGATATCTCCGACACCCTGTGCGACCCGAACAACGTGGAAGCCCTGCCGCCGCTGACCGTGGACGAACCCACCGTGAGCATGTTCTTTCACGTCAACACCTCGCCGTTCGCGGGCCAGGACGGCAAGTACGTCACCAGCCGCAACATCCGCGACCGCCTGCACGAAGAACTGCGCCACAACGTGGCCCTGCGTGTGGAAGACACCGGCAGCCCGGACCGCTTCCGCGTCTCCGGCCGTGGCGAACTGCACCTGTCGGTACTGATCGAGAACATGCGCCGTGAAGGCTTCGAGCTGGCCGTAGGCCGCCCGGAAGTGATCGTGAAGGAAGAAGACGGCGTCAGGAAAGAGCCCTACGAACAGCTGATCCTGGACGTGGAAGAACAGCACCAGGGCCCGATCATGGAACAGATGGGCATTCGCCGCGGCGACATGACCAACATGTCCCCGGATGGCAAGGGCCGCGTGCGCCTGGAATACACCGCGCCCTCACGCGGCCTGATCGGCTTCCGCTCCATGTTCATGACGCTGACCTCCGGCACCGGCATCTTCAACTCGGTGTTCTCGCACTACGGCGACTACAAGCCGGGTCAACTGGCCGAGCGCAACAACGGCGTGCTGATCTCCAACGTCACCGGCAAGGTGCTGGGCTTCTCCCTGTTCAACCTGCAGGAACGCGGCCGCATGTTCATCGAGCCGAACGTGGAAGTGTACGAAGGCCAGCTGATCGGCATTCACTCCCGCGACAACGACCTGGTGGTCAACCCGACCAAGGGCAAGCAGCTGACCAACATGCGCGCCTCCGGCACCGATGAGAACATCATCCTGACGCCGCCGATCCGCATGTCCCTGGAACAGGCCATCGATTTCATTGATGAAGACGAGCTGGTGGAAGTGACCCCTCACTACATCCGCCTGCGCAAGAAGCTGCTGACCGAATCGGATCGCAAGCGCGCCAGCCGCTAAGGCAAGGCCTGCCGCAACACGGGCTACGCTCGGGTTTCAGGACCCGGTGTAAGCCCAGACAACAACGCCCCGGATTCGGGGCGTTGTTGTTTGTGATTGCACCATCGGGGTAGCACCGACCAGACAATGGTCATAGCCCTATCTTTATGCTATCCCTATGGCCAGTGTGATTGGGACGGGAAAAGAAGAAGGCGCTGTTATTGAGAAAGCAAAGCACGCACGCGCCACAACCCATTGATGGGAAAGCATTATTTCTCCAATATGCAGCATTTCATATTGTGATAGGCCGCCGGCGTCGTTATTCAATATATGAGCCGGCGTCCTAATACCTGTTAACTGGGAAGAAGCCCATGAATCAGAATCTTGCGGATGAGCTGGTCACGATGATGACAGAAGACCAGCGGTTGTTGCAGCAACTTTTCGATTCCGGAGAATTG
Source organism: Isoalcanivorax indicus (assembly GCF_003259185.1). NCBI lineage: Bacteria > Pseudomonadati > Pseudomonadota > Gammaproteobacteria > Oceanospirillales > Alcanivoracaceae > Isoalcanivorax > Isoalcanivorax indicus. The sequence goes on along the minus strand of NZ_QGMP01000003.1, from coordinate 69,366 downwards.
CCATCTGAGTCTTATCATCCCCGGATGAAAGCCCTGCATGAGCAGAATGCTTTTCGCCTGAAAGAGGTTATTGGTGCTCACGGCTGGCCCGGCGTTTCGTTAGTTGGGGAAGAGGCTGCCAAAGCTGCATGGCTGGTCGTTCAGCATTCTGTTTCAGATCCCGATTTCATGGGTGAGTGTGTCTCCCTACTAGAAGATGCCGTTGCGAGAGAGGATGTAGCGGGCTGGCAGTTGGCATTCCTACAGGATCGGGTGCGTACACTATCTGGCAAGCCTCAATACTACGGCACCCAGTTTGATGTTGATGAAGACGGTTGGCCAACACCGTTTCCTATTGAGGATCCTGCTACGGTTAATGAACGCCGTGCGCGTCTTGGGCTGAACTCCCTTGAGGAACGCCAGGAACAAATGACCGAGCAGGAGCGGAAACGCCGTGCCAATATCGAGCAAACCAGTTAACCAAACGCGGCACTCGGACGCCCTTGTCTCCGCTTCGCTGCGTCAAGGTCGCCGGTGCGCTCTGCGTTATGTGTGCGAACAAGAACGGAGGAATAGATGAAATCCATTAAGACCTCGCTCATGTTTGTCGGGGAACAAGCCGGGAAAGCCGAGGAGGCAATCAAGTTTTACACCTCTCTATTCCCTGATTCAGAGATCATTGACCTTCAGCGCTACGAAGCTGGCGAGCATGAACCAGAAGGTTCTGCGAAGATGGCTAGGTTTACGATAAGCGGTACCGAGTTTATGGCGCTGGACAGCCATCTTGACCACCAATTTACCTTTACACCTTCCATGTCACTGTACGTTGAGTGTGAATCAATGAGCGAAATAGAGAAGGCATTTCGGGCCCTCGCCGAAGGTGGTTCAGAGCTAATGCCTTTGGATAACTATGGCTTTAGCCAGAAATTTGGGTGGTTGAAGGATAGGTATGGCGTGTCGTGGCAGCTTAACCTGTCGAACTAACATGGCAGCCGAATCACCACATAACCAAGCGCAGCACTACGTAGCCTCCGTCTGCCGGACGCTCGCAAGGTCGCGCCGGTGTGCGCGGTGTTATGCATCCGAGCTGTCTTGTGCCGAAGCATAAGATCCAACGAGAAATGAAGGAACTTCGATGTTGAACCATCCAGCCTCAGAATTTGACAGGCAAGTAGATGTCTTGTCCGAGCGGATAAGGAATAACGCATTTAGATATGATCTTTACAAATTACAGGAACAAACCGCCGACCTACGGGCACAAATTTGCGAGCTTGATACTGGCCAGGATGTGAGAGAAGGTAACATCCCTGTAGTTATCGTTTTCAGAATGCAGGTTGCCTCCTATAGTGACTTGTTGTCTCAGCTACGCTACAAGGGCCACGAAGGTTATGTGGAGATGACACCCAAAACTCCTGAGAGTTTCGTGGATGTTGACTCACTTGCTATCCCGGAAGTTGATATCTACGCGCTATGGGATGTTGATACAGGAGGATCCATGCTCAATGTCAGCCCTAGCGACAGCGTCGACATGCTTGAGAGCAAGGGTCGAACGCCGTTAACAATGTATGAAGGCGTGCAGTGCGTATTGGCAATTCCTGAGATTTTGACTGACAAGCAACAGTTCAATGCAATCCAGATGCCTGGTTCACGTATCGGAGGCGACCAGCGAGTGCCCTCCATCTGGATCAGCAAGGGAGCGCCACGCCTGGGCTGGTGCTGGTTCGGCAACATTCATACCTGGTTGGCGACTGCATCATGCAAGTCAAGGGTTCAGGCGGTTTGAACGTTTTGTGGTCATCATGTCTTTCTATCATAGCTATTGGCAAGAGTTGAATTTTGAGCCCGAACTTCAATCAATGCCTAATAATTTTCCGCACGCGGATAAATTGCTCGCTGCGCCCAAAGTTTACCGGTGAGCAAGGCGTTCGGCGGCACAACATATCGACGCTGAGCGAACCTGCTGCGACTCAACTGGCCAGAAGGCCGAAGACTATGGAGATGTATAGATGTTCAGTCATGTGATGGTCGGCTCGAATGACATTGAGCGCTCAAAGCGCTTCTATGACGCCTTGCTAGGCGTATTTGGGGCGGGAGAACCGCTGCGAGATCAGAACAACACGGGGCAAACGCGCTTGTTCTATCGGCACGATGGTGGGACCTTCTGCGTCAGTGAACCGATTGACGGTGAGTCCGCCACGTTCGCCAATGGCGGCACAATCGGGTTCAAGTGCACCTCGCCAGAGCAGGTACAGCAGTTCCACGACACAGCTGTTGCCCATGGGGGCACTTCGATTGAAGAACCGCCAGGCCTGCGCGAAGGCAAACTCGGCGCCATGCACCTGGCCTATGTGCGCGATCCAGACGGAAATAAGCTTTGTGCGCTTCATCGACCAAAGTGAGTACGTGTAATTGCCCGACTGACCGATTTTGTCGATGATCTCAGGCATAAGGTGGGCCAGAGGCGGCTATTCCGTATTTCGCCCCCTGGGATGGAGGGGTTGGGGCGCGGGCCCTTTTCCTCCTGGAGGCACCTGGGCCCAAGGCGCGTAATTCCGGCTTTGTATCCATGAATAATCCGGACGAAACCGCAAAGCATATTTTCGAGTTGATTCATGACGCTGGAACAGACCGTCGGAGTATCGCAATCTGGAATACAGTCCCTTGGTATATTGGGTCCGGCACAAAAATTCGCCCGGCCAGATCGGCTGATATCGCTTCGGGAGTTGAGTCGCTCGCCAACCTTTTCCAACTGATGCCCAAGCTGCGGTTAGTCGTTTTGGTTGGCGCTAAAGCTCGGAATGCCCGCAAACATATCCAGAGCGTGGCACCACCTCTTGGCCTGCTCTCAAGCCCGCACCCTAGCCCGATGTTTGTGAATCGGCGCCCTGGGAACCGCGAAGCCACTCTGAACAGTTGGCGCACTGTGAGCATGTCGTTAGTCAGGGAAAAAGGTTGAGATTATGAACTCCGTTATACGCGAAGAGTTACCGACTGATGTTGCGGCAATCCATGCCGTAACGATCGCGGCATTTATGAACGCACCACACACCGATCACACGGAGCAGTTCATCGTTGATGCCCTGCGCAAGGCCGGGGCGCTGTTCCTGTCCCTCGTGGCGGAGCAGGCTGGTTCCGTCGTGGGGCATGTCGCAGTGTCGCCGGTAACGGTGTCGGATGGTTCATCGCATTGGTATGGACTGGGCCCTATCTCGGTCATCCCTGAACTTCAGGGTCAGGGCATTGGCAGCCTCCTTATGCAAGAAGCCTTGCAGCGGCTTCGAGATAAGGGGGCGGCGGGGTGCGTCTTGCTGGGTGATCCGGCCTATTACTCACGCTTCGGGTTCAAGGCCATGTCGGAGTTAGTGCTACCGGATGTACCGCCGGAGTACTTCCAGGCCTTGGCATTTCAGCCCCTTTTGCCACGCGGCATCGTTACTTATCATGAATCCTTCAACGCACAGGGCTAACCAGACACTGAAACCGGCGACTCGCCGCTGCTCAGCAATCACTTTCGTACACAGATATTTCTGTTGATGCGAGAGGCGCGGCATGAACCCCTCCTTAACTGTTCAAACGGCCCAGTTGCGGGCCCAGAAGGAGGGGCACAACACGCTCAGGCAAATACCGTAATGGTCTGGCGGCTGAGCGCAACCGTACGGCCTTCCTGATCACAAATGACCGCACGGCTCTGGCCATAGCCCTCGCTGCACTGGTCCGTGGTCACTGCGTATTGCCACAGCGTATCTGCCGGTCTGTTATCCGGCTCCTCCAGCAGTTCCATTGTCCAGGTCAGAGAGCTCGCCGCCGCGGGGCCTTTGAGCATGGGCAATACCGAAGGCGGCCAGGTGTCTACCAGACAGATCAGCGCGGCTGTGGTCATCGCCTTGGGTGTTTCCGCAAAGCGCATGTAGCCGGCAAAATCAGGCTCCTTGCTGCCGCTGTAGGGCGGCATGCCGGCCGCATAGCGCATATCAAAGTGCTGGAGGAAATCTGGCATCATGCCTTGAATAAACGGGAACTTTATGGCCTCGTCGCTGCTTTTCATCGGCCCAAGTCCTGGCGCCTGCACCACAATCGCGGATTCGCGCGCGGCGCCAAAACTGGCCAGCATGACTGCCACCACCTGCTCACCCTGTCGAGCCGTGACCATGGCCTGCATGACCGACTTGCCCTCGCGCAGCACCTCGCCGCTCAACGACACCAGCCCCGGCGCGGCAGGCGCCACAAACGACAACGAAAAGCTGCGCAGGCGACGCCCGGCCGACACGGTCTTTTCAAGATGATCGTAAAGCACCGCAGCAACAAGTCCACCAAACAGTGCGCGACCCTGACCCCAACCTTCAGGAAGTACCGCATTACCCTGGCCATCCACCGTGGCCAGAATGTCATCAAAATTCATAGTGCTTCTTCCACAAAATCCAGCCGGTCCTGGCCGAAGAACATGTCATTGCCCACAAAAAAGGTGGGCGCACCGAAGACGCCGCGTTTCACGGCAGCCTCGGTATTCTCCCGCAGTTGCTGCTTCACGTCATCGGCCTCTGATTTTTCCAGCCAGGCCGCACCGTCAACGCCCGCCTCATTGAGCACCCGGATCAGTTCTTCCGGTTCCGACAGCTTGCAGGGTGTTTTCCACATGGCATCGAACAGCGCCGCAATCACCACGTCCTGGTCCGGCGTTCCTGCCACCGCTGTGGCGATACGCATGGCGCCGAGTGTATTCACCGGAAAGTACGGATTCATGGTCAGCGGTACCTGATAGCGTTTGGCGAAACGCCCCAGATCGCGAAGCATGTACTGGCCCTTGGCGGGCACTGCTGCCGGCGGGCTGTTGCCCGTGGCCTTGAAAATCCCGCCGAGCAATACCGGGCGATACACCAGCTCTGCGCCCCGGCGCGCGCAGATCGCGGGCAATTGCGTCCACGCCAGCCAGGCGGTGGGGCTGCCCACATCAAAAAAGAATTCCACTTGCTTGCTCATGGTGTTTCTCCGTTCAGAAGGTTTCCATCCACGGACGCAGATCGATTTCGTGGCTCCAGGCATCACGCGGTTGCTGATGAAGCATCCAGTAGGCCTCGGCAATATGATCGGGGTTGAGAATGCCGTCTTGCGCTTTCAGCGCATAACGGTCGGGGAAGTTGTCACGGATAAACGCGGTATCAATCGCGCCGTCAATCACCGGATGGGCCACATGAATGCCCTGCGGCCCCAGTTCGCGCGCCATACTCTGGGCCAGTGCCCGCAGGGCAAACTTGGCCCCGGCGAAGGCGGCAAAACCCTTGCCGCCACGCAGCGACGCCGTCGCGCCGGTAAACAGGATCGTGCCCCGCTGGCGTGGCCGCATCACTCGCGCCGCTTCGCGGCCTGTGAGAAATCCGGCAAAGGCGGCCATTTCCCATACTTTGCGATACACCCGGGCGGTGGTGTCGACCACCGGGAAATACACGTTGGCGCCGATATTGAACACCACCACCTCCAGCGGGCCGATTTCCGCCTCGATCGTGGCAAACAGATCCGCCACCTGCTGCTCATCGCGGGCGTCACAGCCGAAACCCCGGGCCTGACCGCCCGCCTGTTCTATGTCGGCCACCAGTGGCATGACCGCATCCTGCGTGCGACGCGCCACACAGGCGACATATCCCTCACGGGCAAAACGTTTTGCGATGGCGCCACCGGTGGCATCCCCGGCACCGATGACCAGCATGGCAGCCTGACTCATGATACCCTCACTTTGATGGGTTCCAATTTGGAACTCAGACTAGGTTCTTTTTTGGAACCCGTCAAGCCGCTATGATGGGGCAACTTCGTGGAGGCGTTATGCGCTGGCAAGATATTGATCAACACCCCTGCTCGGTGGCGCGCACCCTGGCCATCGTCGGCGACAACTGGACGTTGCTGGTGCTACGCGATTGCTTTCTCGGGGTGCGCCGCTTTGATCAGTTCCAGCAACGTCTGGGCGTGACCCGCCATGTGCTCAGCGACCGGCTGCGCAAGCTGCTGGACGGCGGCATTGTGGAAAAAGTGGCCTATCAGCAACGACCACTCAGGGAGGAATACCGGCTGACCGACAAGGGCCGCGCCCTGTATCCGGTCATCGTTCATCTGGCCCAGTGGGGCGACACATACCTGCCCCATCCCCTGGGCGCTCCAGTGACCCGCATCCACACCCACTGCGGTGCAGCACTGGAAGCCACCCTGCAATGCAGTCATTGCGGCGAGGCGGTGGAGGCCAGGGATATCCGCGTGGAAGAAAACCCGCACTGGCTCGGGAAGGTGCTGCCTCGATAAAAGGTGCTGCCTTGATAGACGGTACTACCTCAATCTCAGCCTGAGGCCGCGCGGCAACGTCATACGTCTTCTTCCTGCCACCAGGTCTGGAACAGATGCCGCGAACGTGCCGCCGCTGGCGCATGCCCGGCCCGGGCGGCGCGCTGGCACCAGAACACGCCCTTCACCGGGTCCACCTTGATACCCAGCCCCTCACCGTAGATCGCGCACAATCGCAGGGCCGCCGCTGCCGAGCCGGAATAAGCGGCATAATCAAACTCCACCAGTGACCGCTCTACACGCCCCGACTCGAAGTAACGCCGCCCCTGCTCGTAATCCGCCCGCAAGGCCTCGGGCTCAGCGGCGGCCATCTCGTCGGCCACCTTCATTTCTGCCCGCAGGGCCTCGTCCATCGGCGGCGCCCCGGCACAGGCAGTCAGCACGCCCGCACTCAGCAAGCCTCCACACACCAGGATGGCGCTCTTTTTCATGGTGATGACTCCCTGTCTGGACATGGACTTCCGATGCTAACCGTTTTCGGCGCTGGCCGGGTGAAAGGCTCTCCGCGCGCTGCAAACTCGGGCATAATGCGCCGATGTTGCATATCGCCCTTTACCAGCCGGAAATTCCGCCCAACACGGGCAACATCATGCGTCTGGCCGCCAACACCGGCTGCCAGCTGCATCTGATCGAACCGTTGGGGTTTTCGCTGGATGACAAGCTGCTGCGTCGCGCCGGGCTGGATTACCGGGACCAGGCGACGGTGACGCGGCATGCTGACTGGGAGGCGTTCTCGGTGTGGCGCAATGGCCGCCGGTTGTGGGCGCTGTCCACGAAAGCCTCTCATCACTACGCTCAGGCGCGTTTCGCGGAAGACGACGTGCTGCTGTTCGGGCCAGAAAGCCGCGGGCTGCCGGAGGCGCTGTTCATGAACCGCGATGACGTGCTGCCGCTACGCCTGCCCATGCTGCCGGGCAGCCGCAGCCTGAACCTCTCCAATGCGGTCACGGCCACGGTTTACGAGGCATGGCGGCAGCTGGGGTTTGTTGGCGGTATTTGAAACGGCAGCCAGTGGCTGTGTTGTCCATTCTCGGGAGCTTGGTGGTTGTGGCCATCGGGGGGCGGGTAAGGGTTTTCTGGACACGCCGTGAATACATCCATGTAGGCTCTCGTTCGGCATCCATGCCTCTCGAAGGTCCAGAAAACCCTTACCCGCCCCCCGAGGGCCGTCACGCGCAGCCCGGTCTTTCCGCTAGCAGATGGCCGATGGTGTTGTTCCTCCAGCACGCGCTATCACCACTGAACGTAGAATCTCGCTCCGGCGTTGAGGCGGGGTACGCCCTGGAGGGACATCTTTGGCCAGGGATGGCCAAAGAAAGAGCGCCCAGGGACGGCTTGAGCGGTCCCGGAAGGGCGTACCCCGCCTCAACGCCCCGCTCTGGAGGGGACGAACCCCCGAGACGGGAGAGTCTGTCAGTGAGTCCCTTCAGGCGCGGCTTGCTGTTCCTGGCGACGCTGCTTGGCGTCCAGATACAGCGCATCAAAGTTGATCGGTTGCAGCAGCAACTGCGGGAAGGTACCCCGGCTGACCAGATCGGAAACCAGTTCGCGGGCATACGGGAACAGCAGGTTCGGGCAGTAGGCGCCCAGCAGCTGCTCGCGCTCGTCGCCTTCGATGCCCACCAGCGTGAACACACCCGCCTGCTTGATTTCGACCAGGTAAACCGTCTTCTCTTCACTGGACGCCGTCACCGTCAGGCTCAGCACCACCTCATAGTCCGACTCACTGCCTTCCAGGCGGCGCGCATCCGTGTTCAGCTGCACATTCACCTTGGGCTGCCACTGCTTGCGAAAGATATCCGGCGCGCCCGGCACCTCGAAGGACACATCCTTCGTGTAGATGCGTTGCAGCTGAAACGTACGTTGCGGTGCTTCACTCATCATCAATCCCCAATACTCTTGTCGTCAGTCATTGTTCAGCAGCGGATCGAGCCGACCCGCTCGTTCCAGCGCATACAGCTCATCGCAACCGCCCACATGGGTGTCGCCGATCCAGATTTGCGGCACCGTGTGCCGCCCGGCCCGCGCCATCATTTCGGCACGGCGCGCAGGCTCGGCGCCCACATCAATGTTGGTGTAGGTCGCGCCCTTGCTGTCCAGCAGCCGCAGTGCCCGGACACAGAAGGGGCACCAGCGCGTGGTGTAGAGCAGGACCTCTGCCATCAGCGTACAACAGGCAGGTTGTCGTTGCGCCAGCCCTGGATGCCGCCGCGCATACGATACAGGTCACTGAAGCCATGCTGTTTCAGCGCGCGCCCGGCGATGGACGCATGGCTGCCCATGTTGCACACCAGGATCACCGGCTTGTCCTGGTATCCCTTGAGCTCGCTGACACGGTCGTTGATCTTGCCGTAGGGTACATTGACGCTACCGGCAATGTGGCCCTTGCGGAAATCATCTTCGTCACGCAGGTCCACAATCACGGCGTCCTGCCGGTTGACCATGTTGGTGGCTGCCTGGGGGCTGAGCGGGCGGCTGCCCCGCCGGGACTCGGTGAAGAAGAAGGCGGTCCAGAGCAGGAAAAACGCCGATACCAGGAGGTAGTGGTTGGCGGCAAACTCGAAAATGCGGTCCATATCAGCGTCCGGATGGGTGAAAACGGCGCCCAAGTATAGGCAACCCGGGCCCGATCATCCATGATTCAGCAGCCGGACACCGTCGATCCGGCTCCCCGAATACAGGCACAGCGGTTTTTGCATGCAGGCTTCCTCATCTCTCAGCCCCCCCGATCCCCGTTCCGGCCGCCTCGTCCGCGTACTCGGGTTGCTGTGGCTGCTGTGCGGCGTCGGCCTGCCCGCGCTGGCCACGGCGGAGCAGGCCTCTCCCCAGCAACTGCGCGAGCTGCGCGACCGCATCCAGGCTCTGCAACGCACCCAGCAGCGTGATCTGCGCCGTCAGGACCAGTTGGCCAGTGAGCTGCGTGAGCGCGAGCTGGCCGTCAGCCGTTTGAACCGTGAGATCGAGGGGCTGGAGCGTGACGCCGCCGAGGCCGAGCGCGAGCTGGCGCGGCTGCGAGAGCGCCAGCAGCGCATGACTGCGGAGCAGGCGACGCAGCTCGACTGGCTGGCACGCACCGTGCGCACGGCCTATATGAGCGGCCGTGAGCCCATGCTGAAGCTGCTGCTCAGTCAGCAGGAGCCGGATCAGGTGGCGCGGCTGTTGCGCTATCACGAGTATTTCCAGCGGGCGCGCCATGAGCGGCTCGAAACCCTGCGCGAGGAACTGCGTGCCCTGCTGGCGCTGACCATTGAAGTGGCCGATGCCCGTGAAGCGCTTCAGGCGCGCCGCGATGCGGTCAGCGCCCGACAACAGCGTGCAGAGCAGGCGCGGGCGGAACGCGAGACCGCCCTGGCGCGGCTGAACGAACGGCTCGGCGAACAGGCGGAGCAGCTGGCGCGGCTGCGCGAGGACGAGGCGCGGCTGGACAAGTTGCTGCAGGACATGAACCGGGCGCTCTCCGATATTCCCCCCGATATCGGCGGCAAGCCCTTCGGCGAACTGACCGGACAACTGCCCTGGCCGGTGGAGGGCCGTGTCCGGGTGGCCTTCGGCGCGCGCCGGGATGGCGGGTTGCGCTGGAGTGGCATGCTGCTGGACGCCAGCCCGGGTACGCCGGTGCGCGCCATTCACCCGGGCCGCGTGGTGTACGCCGACTGGCTCAGAGGGTATGGTCTGATCACTATTGTCGACCACGGCGGCGGCTACCTGAGCCTGTATGGCCATAACCAGAGTCTGCTGCGCGATGTCGGCGACTGGGTGGCCCAGGGCGATGTACTGGCCCGGGCCGGGGATTCCGGGGGCATGAACACACAGGGGGTCTACTTCGAGATTCGTCATCGCGGCCAGCCGGTGGACCCGACCCGCTGGTGCAACCGCCGTGTTACACTGCCACCCATCGCCAACCGAGAGACTTCCGGATGAAACGCATGCTTCGCGGCGCTGCGGCCCTCGCCCTCTGCGCCTTCTCTGCCAGCGCCAGCAGCGCCCCATCCCAGCTGGATGACATGGCCACGCTTCAGGACATCCCGGTCAACGAGTTGCGCGTCTTCGCAGAGGTCATGGAGCGTATCCGCGCCGCCTATGTCGAGGATATTGACGACCGCACGCTGCTGGAATCGGCGATTCGCGGCATGCTGCTTGAGCTGGACCCGCACTCCGCCTATCTGACCCCGGAAGACTTCGAAGACCTGCAGGTAACGACGCGCGGCGAGTTCGGCGGGCTGGGCATCGAGATCTCGATGGAAGACGGTTTCGTCAAGGTGGTCACCCCGATCGACGATACCCCGGCCAGCCGCGCAGGGCTTCAGGCCGGGGACACCATCCTGAAGATCGACGATACCTTCGTGAAAGGCCTGAACCTGAACGAGGCGGTGGATATGCTGCGCGGCGAAGTGGGCACCGATGTGGTGCTGTCCATTCTGCGCGAGGGCGACAACACGCCACGCACGCTGACCCTGACCCGTGACCGCATCACCATCCGCAGTGTGCGCAGCGAGATGCTGGAGCCGGGCTACGGCTATCTGCGCATCACCCAGTTCCAGAACAACACCGGGCGCGACGTGCGTCGGCATCTGACCGACCTGAAGGCGGACCATACCCTCAATGGTCTGATTCTGGATCTGCGCAACAACCCCGGCGGCGTCCTCAACGGCGCCATCCAGGTGGCCGATCTGTTTCTTGATGAAGGCCTGATCACCTATACCCAGGGCCGGGCGGAAGACAGCCGGGTCAATTACGGCGCCAGCCGTGGCGATATGCTGGCCGGCATGCCGCTGGTGGTGCTGGTGAACGGCGGCTCGGCCTCGGCATCCGAAATTGTGGCCGGCGCCCTGCAGGACCAGGGCCGCGCCATCATCGTCGGCCGCCGCACCTTCGGCAAAGGCTCGGTGCAGACGGTGCTGCCGCTGCACGAGGAGCGTGCGCTGAAGCTCACCACCGCCAAGTACTACACCCCCTCAGGGCGCTCCATCCAGGCTGACGGCATCGCCCCGGACATCACCGTGAACGTGGCCCGCGTGGAACTGCAGGAAGGCCGTGACAGCGTGCGTGAGGCGGATCTGCCGCGGCACCTGCGCGGCGATGCCGCCGAACCGGAACAGCGCCCCGACAGTCTGGCCACCCGGGACTACGATCTGTATCAGGCGCTGTCCATTCTCAAGGGGATTCACCTGTCTCGGCCGCGCACGCGGTAATGGTCAGGCGGTTCCTTTGCGGCACCGTGCTGCTGCTGTGCAGCAGCCTGCTGCTCGCGGCGCCGCCGGTGCGCATCGCGGTCATCATTGATGACATCGGTTACCACCGGGCACGCGGCCTGGAGGCGCTGAATCTGCCCGGCGAGATCACCGCCGCCGTCATTCCCCGCTCACCGCACGGCCCGGCGCTGGCGCGCACGGCAACCGACATGGGGCGCGAAGTCATCATTCACCTGCCCATGGCGGGCAATGGCCTGACCCTGGACCCGGGCGGCATTCGCCCGGACATGGCACCCGAGGAGATCGCGGCCATTGTCCGTGAAGCCTTCAAGCTGGTGCCGACAGCCCGCGGGCTGAACAATCATATGGGCAGCGTGGCCACCCGCGATGACGAGACCATGCACTGGCTGATGCACGAGCTGGCCAGTCACCAGGCCTTTTTTATCGACAGCCGCACCACGCCGGACACCGTGGCGGAAAGCACCGCGCGGGCACACGGCCTGCGCACCACCGGGCGCGATATCTTTCTGGATAATGAACGGGATCTGCTGGCCATCAACGAGCAGTTCAATGCCCTGCTGCGCATCGCCCGGCGACGGGGCAGCGCCATTGCCATCGGCCACCCCTATCCCGAGACCCTGGAGTATCTGGCTCGGGTGCTGCCCCTGCTGGCAGATGCCGGCGTGGAACTGGTGCCGGTATCCGCCCTGCTGCCCGAGGCAATAATGCAGGCTTCAACCCGCCTCGCTGCGGACCTGCCCGATACCGGTGAGACGGCTGTAACCGATGAGCAGGAAGCCGAACACGAACATCAACAGACCGTACACCGCTGACGGGATCGAGATTTCCGGCGAATCCATCAGACTCAGAGCGATCATCAGCCCGAGGGTGCCGTTCTTGATGCCGATCTCCACGGCCAGGGTAAAGGCCTGCTCCCGTGACAGCCCCATCAACCGCCCCCCGGCCAGCCCGATGGCGATGCCAGCGATATTCAGCACAATGGCTGCGGCCCCGGCCTGACGGAAGAAACCCCAGGCCTCGTCGCCGACACTGACCAGGATGGCGATAATGACCGCCACCAGCACCACCAGCCCGAAAATGCCGACAATACGTTCGGCGCGCGCCGCCAGACCCGGCTGGTAGCGGCGCACCACCATGCCGATGGCTACGGGCACCAGAATGATCACAAACAGGGTAATCACCGTGCGCAACACCGGCAGGCGCAATGTCACGGTTTCGTCGTAATAGACCGACATGGCCCAGTTGACGAACAGCGGCAGGGTGAGAATGGTCACCAGGCTGGCGATCACCGTCAGCACGATGGACAGGGCCACGTCGCCGCGACCGAGGAAGGCAAAGACATTGGACGTGGTGCCACCGGGACAGGCTGCAATCAGTACCAGACCCACCGCCAGGGCGGGAGGCAGGGCCATGGCCGTCGCCACCCCCAACGCCACCAGGGGCATCAGCAACACCTGAGCCAGCGTGCCCACCAGCGTCGCTTTCGGGGCGATGGCCACCTCACGGAAGTCTTTCAGGCCGAGCGTCAGACCCATGCCGATCATGATGAAGAACAGCGAAACCGGCAGCCCGATCTCGATTAGAGGCCCTTGCTCCATAACTCACCCTTTTTTGTTGTAGCGCGCAGGCAGGATACCTGCCGGGGTGAGTGGGCGCCAGAAGGCTTCTGCTGGCGCCTCAGAGGCGCATTTCGATACCGGCGGCGACCATGTACTCCTTCGCCTCGCGGATGCTGTACTCGCCGAAATGGAAGATGCTGGCCGCCAGCACGGCATCCGCGCCCCCTTGAAGCACGCCATCCACCAGGTGCTGAAGGTTGCCAACGCCGCCGGAAGCAATCACCGGCACGGGCACGGCATCACTGATGGCGCGGGTCAGGGCAATATCGAAACCGTTCTTGGTGCCATCGCGGTCCATGCTGGTGAGCAGGATCTCGCCCGCGCCGTAATCGGTCATGCGGCGCGCCCAGGCCACCGCATCCGTGCCGGTGGGCTTGCGGCCGCCATGGGTGAAGATTTCCCAGCGGTTCGGCTCGCTCTCGGCGCTCACTTTCTTGGCATCAATCGCCACCACGATGCACTGGGAACCGAAGCGCTCGGCCGCCGCACGGACGAAATCCGGGTCGCGCACGGCCGCAGAGTTGATGCTGACCTTGTCCGCCCCGGCATTGAGCAGGTTGCGAATATCTTCCAGAGTGCGCACGCCACCGCCCACGGTCAGCGGAATGAACACCTGGCTGGCCATCTGCTCCACGGTATGCAGGGTAGTGTCCCGCTCTTCGTGGCTGGCGGTGATATCGAGAAAGGTAATCTCGTCCGCCCCGGCCTCGTTGTAGCGCCGGGCCACTTCCACCGGATCACCGGCATCGCGGATATCGACGAACTTGACGCCCTTGACGACACGACCCTGGTCCACGTCCAGGCAGGGAATAATGCGTTTGGCGAGACCCATAGTGCACCACCGAAGCTGAAGAAAGGTTGTCGTTCAGGCGTTGATCAATTCGTCGGACAAGGCCTGCCCTGCTGCGAAATCCAGCGTGCCCTCGTAGATCGCGCGGCCGGTAATGGCGCCCTCGATGCCCCGATGAGCCTGACCGCACAGGGCCCGGATATCTTCCAGGTCGGTAATGCCGCCGGACGCGATCACCGGGATACGGATGGCATCGGCCAGCCGCGCCGTGGCCTCCACGTTGACCCCCTGGAGCATGCCGTCACGGCTGATGTCGGTGTAGACAATGGAGCTGACGCCGTCGTCCTGAAAGCGCTGCGCCAGCGCCGTCACCTCGATATCGGTAACATTGGCCCAGCCATCGGTAGCCACCATGCCGTCCTTCGCGTCCAGGCCGACGATGATATGCCCCGGGAAACGCTGGCACATGTCCGTCACAAAGTCCGGTTCACGCACGGCCTTGGTACCGATAATCAGCCACTGCACGCCGGCCGCCAGATACGCTTCGATAATCTCCGGGGTGCGGATACCGCCACCGATCTGGATTGGCAACGACGGAAACGCCGCCGCGATGGCCTTGACGATGTCACCGTTGACCGGCTCGCCCGCAAAGGCGCCGTTCAGATCCACCAGATGCAGGCGACGTGCGCCACGCTCCACCCAGTGAGCCGCCATGGCGACCGGATCATCGGAAAAGACCGTATCGTCTTCCATGCGCCCCTGGCGCAGGCGCACACATTTGCCATCCTTGAGATCAATAGCGGGGATCAGTTGCATCAGTCTTCCTCAGCCCTGTCCGGGCTGCCAGCGCAAAAAGTTGTCGAGCAGCACCAGGCCCGCCGGTGAACTCTTCTCGGGGTGGCACTGCACCGCAAAGATGTTGCCGCGCGCTGCGGCAGCGGCGAAACGCACGCCATAATCACAGCTGCCCGCCACCTGGGCTTCCGGCAGGTCGGCCACGTGGTAGGAGTGCACGAAGTAGAAGCGTGCGTAATCGGGAATGCCCTGCCACAGCGGGTGCACCCCCTCGGCCTGCGGCGTCTGGTGCACCTGATTCCAGCCCATGTGCGGCACCTTCATGCGGCGGCCGAATTCATCGCTCTGGTCACCAAAACGACGCACCACACCGGGGAAAATACCCAGGCAGTCAACGCCCTCGTTTTCCTCACTGTGGCTCATCATCGCCTGCATGCCCACACAGATACCCAGCAACGGGCGGCCCGCCGCCGCGACTTCAAGAATCGCCTGGTCCAGCCCCCGCTCGCGCAACACCGCGATGCAATCACGAATGGCGCCCACGCCGGGGAAGACCACACGATCTGCAGCCACCACGGCCGCCGGATCGCTGGTCACCTGGATACGCTGGCCCGAGGCCACCTTCTCCAGCGCCTTGGCGACGGAATGCAGATTGCCCATGCCGTAATCGATAACGGCTACTGTCTCAGCCATGCTGTTTTCAGCCTTCGGTCAGGGTGCCCTTGGTGGACGGTGTGATATCCGCCATGCGCGGATCAGGCTCGACCGCCATACGCAGCGCACGGCCGAACGCCTTGAACACGGTTTCCGCCTGGTGGTGGGCATTACGCCCGCGCAGGTTGTCGATATGCAGGGTGATCATGGCGTGGTTCACCAGCCCCTGGAAGAATTCGAAGAACAGATCGACATCGAAGTCGCCAATACGACCACGGGTGAAGTCGACGTTCATCTCCAGCCCCGGGCGACCGGACAGATCCACCACCACGCGGGACAGTGCCTCGTCCAGCGGCACATAGGCATGCCCGTAGCGACGCACGCCCTGCTTGCCGCCCCAGGCCTTGGTCAGCGCCTGGCCCAGGGTGATGCCGATGTCTTCCACCGTGTGGTGGGCATCGATATGGAGGTCACCCTTCGCCTTGATATCAAGGTCGATCAGGCCATGACGGGCCACCTGATCCAGCATGTGGTCAAGGAATGGCAGGCCGGTCTCGAAGACACCCTTGCCGGTGCCATCAAGGTTCAGGCTGATCTGGATCTGGGTTTCCAGCGTGTTACGCGCCACACTGGCGGTGCGTTGTTTCATGAATGACCTCCGGTACGCAGGCCGGGTATTATACGGCCCCCCCGGTACAGTAACCAGCAACCCGACCAGCGACCCTGACAATGCCTCTGATAGCCCGCGAACATCGCCCCGACGCCGACTCCATCCACTACTTTGCGCGCGTGCTTGCGGACCAGCCGCAGGTCAGCGCCGAGCTGGCCAGCGCCGCCGACAGGGGGCTCACGGTGATCGAAGGGCATTTCAACGGTCGGCCACTGGCGCTGCTGCTGGCCGCGCCGGCCGCCGCAGGCTGGCAGGTCACGGCGCTGGTGGTGCATCCGGCCAGCCGCCAACGGGGGGTGGGGGCGACACTGCTGCGTGAGGCAAACCGGCTGCTGCCGGGGCTGACCTGGCCCACCGAACTGGCCCCGCTGGCACGCAAGGCGGGCCTGACCGGCTGAACCGCTGCCGATTCACAGCAGCGCCAGGGGCAACCTGATGCATACGGTCAGCCCGGCGCCGCGCCCACTGCTCTCGGCCCAGATTTCCCCGCCCATGTGATCCACCATGACCTTCGCCGTGGGCAGGGACAAGCCGAAGCCGTCGGCCTGATGGCCAGAGCCGACCATGAAGAAAGGCTTGAAGACCCGAACCAGATCGGTCGATTCCAGGCCGCGCCCCTGATCAATGATGCGCAACGTGGCCCGCTGTGAAGCCCGATCGACAACCGCCTCGACGACCACCTCGGCACCGGGCTCGCTGTAACGCACCGCGTTGTCCAGCACCATTCCCAGCACTTCACCCAGTTCGCTTTCACAGGCCACCACCTGCAAGTCCGCAGGAATCCGGTTGACCAGCCGGGTGTCCCGCGCGGCAACTTTCCCGGCGTGCTCACGCTGCCAGGCGTCCACCAGCCACATCGGCTGGCAATGCGACAGCGTCGGCTGGCATTCACGCCGGGCCAGATCGAAATAGCGCAGCGAGGTGCTCACCAGTTGCTGCAAGCGACTCTGCCCTTTCTGCACCATGCGCACCGCATCCGCCAGCTCCGGTGTCAACTGCCCGGGGCGCAGCAGGCTGGCACCCGCCAGCCAGTTCAGCGGCGTGTTCAGTTCATGGCTCAGGTATTCCAGGAACAGTGTCTTGTCATGATCCAGCCGCTCGACCTCGACCACATGGCGCTCAAGAGCCCGCCGCGCCTCTTCCGCCATGGCGTCACGCTCGGCCTGCAACAGCTTGATCCGGTCGCCCAGCGCCAGCGACATCAGGATGATGGCCCAGGCGCCACCAAAATGTGGCGCGTAATTGGTCACCACCAGGTGGGGCAGGATGCCGAGGTTCATCAGCGCGAAAACACCGCAGCCCCCGAGAAAGAAGAACCAGGCCAGCACATACAGACGCGCCGCCTGGTAGCCCCGCCGCCAGGTTCGCCAACTGACTACCGTAAGCGCCGGCACGATCAGCAGCACCAGGAACACAATCAGGTGGTAAGACAACGGCGGCGGAATAATGACCGACAGCAGCGTCATCAGCAGGGTGAGATACAGCAGATAGCGCAACACCCTGTCCTGTCTCGGCCAGCGTTCATCCAGCGCCAGGAAACGACGCGAGAACTGGATGACCGCCGCCATGGTAATCCCCATCAGCAACGGGAAATACTCATTGATCACCGGCGTATTCGGCCACAGGTACTGCAACCCCAGGCCGTTGATGTTGAGAAAACTCAGGGCGAAGCCCGCGATGAACACCAGATAGTGCAGGTAGGCCGTGTCACGCACGGTGAAGAACAGCAGCAGGTTGTACAGCAGCATGGCCACCACGCCACCCAGAAACAGCCCGAAGATCAGCTGCTCGCGGTAGGTGCGCTCCACCAGTCCACGCGAGGACGACAGGCGCAGATCAATATGCAAGGCACCCAGCCCGTGCACTTTCATATAATAGGTGTGCGGCCCCTCCAGCGCCGGATCCAGCGGGAACACGAACTCCCTGACCCGCATGACCCGCTCATCGAACGGCAGCACATCCCCCATATGGTGCACACTGAAGCCCCCTGCACCGTCGGGCTCGTAAAGGTACATGTGATCGACAATGGGGTGGCGCTGAATCAGAAACCAGCTGCGATCGCGCACCTGATCCAGATCCAGCGTCATACGCAGCCAGATCACCGACCGGGTAAAACCAAAACTGGGATTGGTGCTCTGACTGCGCTCGAAACGCCCGGCAAAGGTCGTACTGACGTCTTCGATTCCCCAGCGCCCTTCCGGGTCCACCAGCACGTCCACATGGCGACCGATGCTCAGTTCCTGCTCACCCGGGGCCGGCATGATGACCGCCGCCACAGCAGGCAGGGCGCCGAACAGCAGCAGGACGGCCAGCGCAGCGCGGAGCAGGAACTTTCGCAACACAACTTCCCCTAAAAAAACGCAACACCCATGATTTGTCACCGGACACTGCACAGCGGTGCCCGGCAGGCTGCTATACTCGGCCAAGCTGCCCGGGGCCTCTCGCCTGAGCCCCCGGTTTCCGTGCCACCAGCAAGCAAGGAGAGCCTCAACATGGCCCGCGCCGCCCGCATCGCCCTGTACGTCCTGATCGGTCTGTTTGCGCTACTGGCAATCACCGTGTTTGTCATTACCCGGTTGATCGACCCGAACAGCTTCAAACCCCAGATTACCGAACTGGCCCGCGAGCATGCCAATATCGCGCTGGATATCCAGGGCGACCTTGGCTGGACCTTCTGGCCCTCACTGGGCGTCAGCATCGGTCGTACGGAAGCACGCGTTGGCGACGATGAGGAGCTGTTTGCCGCCATTGAAGATGCGCGCCTCGGCGTCGCGGTATGGCCCCTGCTGTTCCGGCGCGTGGAAATGGACGCCATTACCCTGGACGGCCTGGAACTGAACCTTATTGAAACAGAAGAGGGCGGTAACTGGGAACGTATCGGCGCAACAGAAACTGCACCCGACGATGATGTCACCGTGACATCACCGGAGCAGGACGAAGAGGCTGCGGCCCTTGATATTCCGGTGAAAATCCCGCTGGTCAGCATCTCGAACAGCCGCCTGCGCTATCGCAATCTGGTGGACGGCACCGACATTACTGTCGAACACCTCAATGTGCGGGCGCAGGATGTGCAGCTGAACGAACCCTTCCCGGTCAGCGCCTCATTGCGCTACCAGGACCAGGACGACATCCGCATCGACCTGCAGGTCGAAACCGTGCTCGGCCTGGATCTGGACAACAACGTCTACACCCTCGACCCGATGCGCCTGGACACCTCCATTGGCGGCGTGACCGCCAACCCCATCCAGATTCGCGTGGATAATCGTATCGAAGCCGCGCTGGATGAAGGCCGCATCAGCATCCGCGATCTGGTGCTGGACGCCGCCGGGATTCGTACCCGGGGTGAGCTGGAGATCACCGGGCTGGATGACGCCCTGATGCTGCGCGGCCAGCTCGACACCGAACCCTTTGCCGCCAACGACGCCTTGCGCGCCATTGGCGAGGCACCGATCGAAACCAGCGACGCCAATGCCCTGCGCCGCATCGGCTTTTCC
The DNA here is from genome assembly GCF_003259185.1 of Isoalcanivorax indicus. NCBI lineage: Bacteria > Pseudomonadati > Pseudomonadota > Gammaproteobacteria > Oceanospirillales > Alcanivoracaceae > Isoalcanivorax > Isoalcanivorax indicus. The sequence continues at coordinate 49,828 of NZ_QGMP01000003.1, read as the reverse complement.
GCCACCCTGTCCGGCCCGGCCAACAGCGTGATGCTGGACCCGCTGACGATCACACTGGATGACAGCAGCATCACCGGCAAGGCAGGCATCACCGATCTCGACACCCTGGCGATGATGTTCGACCTGGCGCTGGACCGCATCAACGTGGACGGTTATCTGCCCCCCGCCGAGGAGGTCGCCGAGGACGACAGCGAGAGCGCTGCGGCCAGACCGCTGTCGGAAGACCCGATCCTGCCTCTGGAAGCGCTGCGTGAACTGACCCTGACCGGCAAGCTGGTCATCGGCCAGATGGCCATGATGGGCCTGGATGCCCGCGACGTGCAGGTGGACGTGAGCGCCGCCGACGGCCTGCTGCGCCTGAACCGCGCGGAAGGCAAGACGCTGGAGGGCAGCTTCCGCGCCGACGCCAGCCTGGACGCCCGCACCGACAACCCGGTCATGACGTTCAACAGTACCGTCAGCACCGTGCAGATTCACCCGATCCTGCAGGCCCTGATGGGGGACGACCTGTTCCGTGGCCTGTTCGACATGAATGCCGAGTTCCGCACCACCGGCAACAGCGAGAAAGCCCTGTTCGAGAACGCCACCGGCAACATGACCCTGGGCCTGACCGATGCACTGGTGCGCGGCGTGAACCTGCACAACACCCTGACCAGCGGCATCAATGACATGCTCGGCAACCATCAGGCCCTGGCCCGCTTCATTCCTGGCGTCGAGGACGGCCGTCTGCCGCGTGAATTGCGCGAGGACACCGAAATCCTTGATCTCGACAGTCGCATCCGCCTGGCCGACATGGTGGCCACGGTAGAGCGCCTGAACGCCGATCTGGACCGTGGCGCCAACATCAACGGCAACGGCTGGCTGAACATCCATAACAACGATTTCGACTTCACCCTGCGCATGAAGGCGCCCGAAATCAGTAGCCAGCCGCGCATCAGCGAACGCGAGTGGCCGATACGCTGCGCCGGCAACCTGGCCGGCAGCCCGGCACGCTGGTGCCTGCCCAGCACCCAGGCCTTCCGCGATGCCGGGCGTGAGCTGGTGGCCCGTCTGGCCAGCGACCAGCTCGGCGTGGACCGTGAGCGGATTCAGGAAGAGCGCGACCGCGCCGAAGAACGGGTGCGCGAAGAAACCGACCGCGCTGAAGAGCGGGTACGCGACCGCGCCCGCGAACAACTGGACCGCCTGCGCCGCTGAGGCCCTGATGCCCGACTGGACACCCGCGCAGTTCCGCCGTGCCGTGCTGGCCTGGTATGACCGGCACGGCCGCAAGGACCTGCCCTGGCAACAGGGCATCACCCCGTATCGCGTCTGGGTCTCGGAGATCATGCTCCAGCAGACCCAGGTCACCACGGTGATCCCTTACTTCGAGCGCTTCATGAAGCGCTTCCCCGACGTCGCGGCCCTGGCCAGGGCGCCCGTGGATGACGTGCTGCATCTGTGGACCGGATTGGGCTACTACGCCCGCGCCCGCAACCTGCACCGCGCCGCACAACAGGTGGTCGCGGAACATGGCGGCATCTTCCCCCGGGATATCGACGCGCTGACCGCCCTGCCCGGCATCGGCCGCTCCACCGCAGGCGCCATTGCCAGCATCAGCATGGAGCTGCGCGCGCCGATTCTGGATGGCAACGTGAAACGGGTGCTGACCCGCTTCTTCGCCATCAGCGGCTGGCCCGGCGAGCGCGCCGTGGAACAGCGCCTGTGGGCCGAAGCCGAGCGCCTGACGCCGCGCAGCCGCCTGCGCGACTATACCCAGGTGATGATGGATCTCGGTGCCACCGTGTGCAGCCGCCGTAAACCGGACTGTCCGGCCTGCCCGTTAAGCAACGGCTGCCAGGCCCATGCCGACGGCAATCCCCAGGCCTACCCGACCTCGAAACCGAAAAAGACCCAGCCGGTCCGCAGCACCATGATGCTGCTGGCCCGCGACGCGCAGCAGCGCATCCTGCTGATACAGCGCCCGCCGAGCGGCTTGTGGGGCGGCCTCTGGTGCTTTCCCGAGTGCCAGGATCACGACGTGGACGCCGCGCTCGCGCCCCACGGTCTGCAGGCCACCGGCGCCGAGCGGCTGCCCGGCTTCCGCCATACCTTCAGCCACTTTCATCTGGATATCGCGCCGGTGCTGGTGGATACCCGCCCTGGTCCGGGCCAGGTCGCCGAAGGGCCTGCCAGCCGCTGGATCAATCCGGCCCGCCCGGGCCGGCTGGGTCTGGCCGCGCCGGTCAAGCGCCTGCTCGACCAGCTTGGTCAGCCCCGTCAGCTCAGCGTGCTATGATGCGCGCCATCGATCCGGCCACCCACGACCACAGGAGCCGCCACGAACATGAGCCGCACTGTCATCTGCCGAAAGTATCAGGAAACACTGGAAGGCCTGGAGCGCCCGCCCTTTCCCGGCCCGGCCGGGCAGGCGATCTATGAGCAGGTTTCGAAGAAAGCCTGGCAGGAGTGGCTGGCCCAGCAGACCATGCTGATCAACGAGAAGCACCTGAACGTGATGGACCCGGCCACGAAAACCTATCTCGATGCCCAGCGTGAACGTTTTCTGGACAACCAGCCGTTCGACCGTGCCGAGGGGTACGTGCCGCCCTCAGACTGATCAGACCGGCCTTGACGGGGCCGGGGCGAATCGCTTTAATAGCGCCCTCTTTTGCCCGGATAGCTCAGTTGGTAGAGCAGAGGATTGAAAATCCTCGTGTCGGTGGTTCGATTCCGCCTCCGGGCACCATATTCATGCTGGCCTGACCTGCAGGCGCGGCATACAGAAAAGGGGGCACAAGCTAATGTGCCCCCTTTTTTTATGCCTGATCGGTTGCCCGAATCAGATCAGTTGCGCTTGTGCTCCGGCGCATTCTTCAGTGCTTCCTCACTGAGCTCGACGTAGAAGACCAGGTCGCCGTCTTCCTTGGCGTGCTGAAGCTGATTCCAGTTCAGACTGACCTTGCGTCCGCCAAGGCCCAGAGTGGTGCCCGTAGAGACCACTACCCCGACGATACGGCCATCCTTGCCGATAACCAGATCCTTCACGTCACCGATGTCATCGCCCGATGCGCGGTTCTTCACGTCGGCGCCGATCACGTCATCGGCATAAAGCGCCCCGGCCGGTGTACGGGTCATGAACTGCTCGCCAGACTGACGGTCAGCATTTCTCTGCGTGCTGTCGCGGTCCTGTGCAATGGCGGCCGAGCCCAGCGCGAACAGCGGCACAATGGCAGCGGACAGGATCACTGTCGTTAACTTTTTCATAATCAAACTCCTCAGTTACACGGCGGTCTGCCGGACCCTCTCGGGTCTTTGGTTCAGTTCCCGGGTTCGCGGGAAATCCATTTCATATTGCGCACAAGCCAACAGATCCTCCGTACGCCAACGAACACACTGCACCGCTTTCGCGGCAAAACACGCATGATTTTACTTATGGCCCCTTGTAGCCCGATGTCGCGGGAGAAGTGGCGCGGCACCTCCGGTTGGTCAGCGCGCTGGAGCCTGGCTGTGTCGTTTCCCCTGCCGGTGGTGCCATGGCGCTGTCGTGGACCTTGGCGGCGACGAACGCATCGCTTGCCCGGAGCGGTCTGTTCGATAACGCACACTGGTTACCTGTGATCCGTGTGACAACGCACTGACGCGATGCGCACCCCAGCGTGATGCTGTCAGGTAATCCATGACATGATGCATCAGGAGCCGTCGGTGGACTTGAAAAGCGGGTATCCGTTCTGGGCCGTCAAGAATGGCCTCATGCATGCCTTCCCTCCGCTTGACGCCGACATACGCTGCGATGTCGCAGTAGTCGGTGCGGGCATTACCGGCGCGCTGATCGCTGACGAACTGGCTGGCCACGGCCATGATGTCGTCGTACTCGATCAGCGCGATGTCTGTTGGGGCAGCACGTCCGCCAGTACCGCCTTGTTGCAGTATGAAAACGACACCCATGCGACTGATCTCGTCAGGCGCTACGACCAGGACACCGCGCTGCTGGCGTATCAATCCAGCCTGGAGGCCATCAGCAGCATTGGGGAGATCGCCAACGCGATCGGCGATGTCGACTTCGATACCTGCGACAGCCTGTACTACGCCAGCCGTCGCAAGGATCGCACCGACCTGGAGGACGAATTTGCCTGGCGGCAGAAACACGGCTTTCCGGTACGCTGGCTGAATCGGGGGACGCTCAAGGACGAATATCAATTGAAGGCACCCGCCGCGATCCTCAGCACGGTAGCCGCCCGGGTAGACCCGTACCGCCTCGCTTCACGCCTGCTGCACAGGATGCAGAAACAGGGCGCGCGCGTGTTCGATCGCACGCAGGTCGCCTCGATCAAGGCGACCGCCCATTCAGTTCAGCTGACCACCGACAACGGCATGCTGGTCAAGGCCCAATACGCCGTGATGGCCAGTGGCTACGAATCGCAACGCTGGTTGCGTCAGCGTGTCGCCAGAAATCTCAGCAGCTACGCCTACATCACTGACCCCATTGATCCGGTCGAGCTGGGCTGGCTGGCCAACACATTGCTGTGGGAGTCCGCCCGCCCCTACCTGTACCTGCGCAGCACGGGCGATGGCAGGTTGCTGGCAGGCGGTGAGGACGACGACCATGACATCCCGGCGCGCCGGGACCGCTCCGTCGATCGCAAGGCCGCGACACTGCAGCGCAAGGTCTCCCGGCTGTTCCCTCATCTCAAGGCACAGGCCGCATTTGCCTGGGCAGGCACCTTTGCCGAAACGCGCGACGGCCTGCCGTTGTTCGGCCCCCATCCGGAACAGGGTCCACGCGTGCTGTTTGCGCTGGCTTATGGCGGTAACGGCATCACCTACAGCATGCTGGGTGCCGGACTGCTGCGAGCACAGATCGAGCATCGCGCGCACCCACTGACGGCGTTGTTTTCCTTTAGCAGGCTGGACTGAGACTAAAGACCCGACGGGCGAGGCGCCCATCGGGTCAGCAGGATCAGGCCGCCCCGGGCTCAGGGCCGCCCGACATCCAGCTGGCTGTAATCACAGACGCCATCGGGGAAGATGGCCTCCAGGCGAGTGATCTCTTCCGCGCTCGGCGCCCAGTCTCCGTAGGTGCCATCCGCCAGCGCGGTTTGCACCGGCTTCAGGGCACACTTGAAGAAGTCGCCCTGGATCGGCGCGCCGGCGACGATACGCGAGGTGGTGTAGATCGGGAAGGTGGCCGTGCAGGCGCCTTCCGCCTCGCCGTCCAGAATACCGTTCCAGACCGTCTCGTCGGCGGCGATCAGTTGGCCGTGATTGTCGAAGCAGCTGTCTACTGCCGCAGCGGGTTTGTTCTCGGCCACCGACAGCTCAGGGTTTTCACGGATATTGGTCATCCATTCATCGATGACGGCCAGCGCCATCGGCGTCTGGTCAAAGGCATTGTTTTCCACACCGCGCGCATCGGTAAACCAGATCACCTGATTGTCGTGATGCCCGACGGCATCGAGCATGCGCTGCCGGAGGGCAAAGGACTGATGCACATTGTGCATATCCAGCACCTCTTCCAGATAAGGGCGCCAGTCGATCAACGGAATATCCGCGTGCCCCTGGAACACCATGCCCGACTCGTAGGCCGCATTCATGGCCAGTATGTCGCCTTCCGTTCGCGGCGCGGGGGTATCGCCGGCGCTCAGGTTCATATTGCGACGACTCCACGGGTCAAAGTGGGACGGATTCGACTGCACGTCCCCGATGCTGCCAATGAAGGGGAAGCCTTCCTGCACCATTTCAGAGGGATGTTTCCAGCCGCCCACTTTCGCATTCAGATCAAGAAATTCCTCGCCGGTGATATGCCCATCCAGCAACGCCTGCAAACCATACTGCACACCCACATTATCGAACAGCGAGCGGGCATGCCCGGTGTCATCGCGGCCATAGATATTCACCAGGTCATCAGTATGGGTCCAGTGAACATTGTCCATGATAGAAGAAGGCTGCATCTTCTGTTGCTCGCGCACGCTGCCAAAATGCGGGTTCAGCGCCAGCGGCGTCAGGCCACGCCAGGACTCGATGCATTCGGTGGAGCCGGGCGCGATACCGTAATTCGTGCCGGCCATATCATTGAGCATCTGTTTGGCCGCTGCCATGGGGTCGGGCACATTGTCCGTGGCGTGCAGGCCGACCAGCCAGGAGCGGTGCGCCGTGGTATGCCATTTTTCATTATCGGCATCGGTCACATCCATATAATGTTCCAGCAGTTCACAATCGCCGATATGAATGGTCTGCGTCACCATGTCCGTATAGGCCTGCACCGGCACGCCAGCATCAATCAGGCCCGGTGCATTCTGCGCATACATGTATTGCTGGATACCGCCGCCGGAAGCCCCCAACCCCACCGTATACAGCGGCGCGCCATAGCGCTTGATGAAGTGCTCCTTCACCATCAGTGCGGTTTCTGCGCCCAGTTCCAGATTGTAATGTTCGCCGGTGCGATTGCCGGTGGAGTAGGCGATGGCATAGCCCAGCCCCAGCACTTCCGGATGCAGCGCACGCCGATCGCGATCCACCCGGCCCTGGCTATGACCAATCCCCACGCCGCCCTGGAAACGATAGAGCAGACGGCCATTCCACAGATCCGTGTCCAGCGCGCCGGGATTTTCATTGGCTTCATCCAGCGTCGCCAGCATGGCGTAGCTGTAGATAAAGCGATTGATGGTGCCACGCTCCCAACGCACGATGAAGTCGACTTCCCGACCATCCATCAGCGTCGTCATCGCCAGATTCGCAGGACGCGAACCGTCCAGAGGCAAGAGCGCATAGCTGTTGCCGGTAGTGCGGTACCAGTATTCGACATAAGGCTCGATAGAACAGTCACGGCTGTAACCGATCACGTTGTCTTCGTCGTCCAGGACCGGGAAGCCTTCGGTAGCGCCATCGTCCACCAGCGGCTGAATGCCCAGCTCATGCACCGTCATGCAGACAAACGGATACTGCTGTGGCCCGGAAAACATTGGCCCGGTGATGGGGTGATTCACCAGCGTCTGGTCCGCGAGCACACCGAATTGCGGATGCACCACCTCCAGCTGGTTGTCGCCAGGAGCAAGACCCTCGACCAGGCCTTCGAGCATGCCGTCGCCCGGCACCAGCACCTGCATCGTGGTTGACTCACCATTGAGTCGCAATGTCAGCGCCGACAACACGGCGTCATCGCCATGCAGGCCGATGCGCACATCGCCACCGCTGACCTGATCCGGCGCACTGGAAATGATATCCAGCGTCACGGAAGGCGCGATGTCACGCGACGATCCCGAACTGCCGCCACAACCCACCAACATTGCCATACTCATGGCGGCCAGCACGCCGCCGGCTGCATATCGTTTCATGGTCCACTCCTCGATTGTTGTTATCTCGCAAGACCACTACACGTTAGGAAAGCCCCGAGGCCAGCGAAAGGTACAGTTGCGGTTAAACCAATCAAACAGTGTTACGCGCACCGGAAAAGAGTTACCAAAGGGAACACTCTCACCTTTCCGGGAAACAGATGTACACCGCAACTGTTTCACTCATTCGCCGGAATCTGTCTCTGTTGGTGCTCACAGCGCCGCGCCTAGACTGGCACAGGACAAGATCACCAGCACATCAACAACAAACCGGCCACGCCGTATCCCGGCGAATGGCTGATGCGGAGAAGTACCATGCCCAAGCGCTGCACTCGCCGGCTGGCAACCACCAGCCTCGCCATGGCCGGCCTCATACTGTCCGGTTGTGGCGGCTCATCGTCATCCTCGCCCCGTGGTCCACAAATTGATTTATCGCATCTGGACCCGGCCCAGGCGGCCTACTGCGATCAACTGATCAGCAGTCACTGTCTCTACCCATTCCCGAGCAACCACTACACACAGGCGGACGACAACAGTGTCACGGGATTGCGTATTCATCTTCAGACCGAAGCGCTGCCGGTGGCACAACCTTCAGGCGTGCCCGGCCTGCCCACCGAAGCCGCAGCGATGGACCCCGCCGAGTGGAATCGCAACGACGGCTTTTCGCCAGGCGCGATGCTGCTGGCGCATTTCCCCGGGGTGGACCTGGAGCAGACCGGCGCCGTCACCCTCGGTGATATTGAAGCGTCACTGGAAACCGATGCTCCTGTTCTGGTTATTGACGCCGAAACGCTGGAACGCCATCTGATCTGGGCGGAACTGGACGCCACGGCGACCGACCCGCAGCGGCAATCGCTGATGATTCGTCCGGCGACGAATTTCATCGAAGGCCGACGCTACATCGTTGCCCTGCGGCAGCTGCGCGATGATCAGGGTGAACTGCTGGAGGCACCGGCCCTGTTTCGGGCCTATCGCGACAATTTGCGCACCGGCCAGGACATCTATGAGCAACGCCGCCCGGCTATGGATGATATCTTCAGCCGCCTGGCACAGCATGGCGTGGCACGCGATTCGCTGACGCTGGCCTGGGATTTCACCATCGCCAGCCAGCAGAACCTGACCGGTCGATTGCTGCATATTCGTGACGATGCCTTTGCGCGTCTCGGCGACCAGGCGCCGGTTTTCAACGTCACCACCGTTGGCAAGGAGATCGACGGCCAGGAACGCGCACTGCTCAGTCGCGGCATCAGCGGCACGTTTGACGTGCCCAACTATCTCACCACCCCCGGCGGTGTGCCCGGCGGCCGTTTCAATTATGCGAGCGATGGCGATAACGACGCCGACGCCCTGCCCCAGGTGCGCAACAACGATGACGTGGTTCAGGCCCGTTTCCGTTGCCAGATCCCCGAAGCCACGGTCGCAGATTTTGATGACGACAGTGCGCCCGTCAACCCGGCGCGGGCGGCGCTGTACGGTCACGGATTATTTGGTGAAGGTCCCGGCGGCGAATTCCGCAGCGATGCCGTTCGCGTCATGTCGCATGACCACAACATCATGTACTGCGCCACCGACTGGATCGGCATGTCACGTTTTGATGTGGATGCCGGCGTGGTACCGCTCGTGCTCGCCGACATCAGCAATCTGCCCATGATGAACGACCGCAGCCAGCAGGGCCTGTTGAACTTCATGTACCTGGCGCGCCTGCTGACTCACCCGGATGGTTTTGCTTCGCACCCGGCATTCAGCCACGAAGGTGAGGTGGTCTTCGTGACCGACCATGACGAGGTGTTCTTCGATGGCAACAGCCAGGGCGGCATCATGGGCGGCGCACTGGTGGCGACGGCACCGGACATTCATCGCGGTGTGCTGGGTGTGCCGGGAGCCAACTACAGCCTGCTGCTGCAACGCTTCGGCCCGTTCGAAGAACGTTTCGGCTTTATTCTGTACGGCGCCTATCCCGACACCCTGGACCAGAGTCTCGTGTTTGCCCTGATGCAGATGCTCTGGGACCGGGCGGAGAATAACGGCTACCTGAGCCATCTGGCAGGGCGTCATCTGCCGAATACCGATACGGACAAACGCGTGCTGCTGCATGCCGCCCTGGGCGATCATCTGGTGACGCACTGGAGCGCGGAAATCATCGCCCGTACCATCGGCGCCCCCGTTCATGAACCGACACGGCGACTGGGCGATCACACCGACAGCAATCCCTATTTCGCCATCGACGACATCCAGTATCCGCATCAGGGCCATGCCTTGATGATCTGGGACTCGGGCGCCTGGAATCCGGAAACGGAACGCGGCAATGCCCTGCCACCGACCAACAACACCGGCCCCACCAGGGAGACGGGGTACGGCAATGACCCCCATGAAAGCCCGCGTCGCACAGCCGCTGCCCAGGCACAGAAAAGCGCCTTCATGCAGCGCGACAGCGAAGTGATTGACGTCTGCGGCGACGACATCTGCCGCAGCTTCGATCACACCGGCCTGGACCGCTGACCCCATGGCGGCAAGGTCAATGTGACCTTGCCGCCATCTGCTGCGCCACCATGTCACCGAGTTGCTGCACCGCATGACGGATGACATCCGTCACCGGATTACCCGCATTGATGCGCAGATAACCCCGATACTCCCCGGTGGCGGAGAAGACACCGCCAGGAAAAACATGGATATCGGCCTGGGCCGCCATGGCGAACAGTTCGTGACTGTCGACCCCGTCGGGCAACTTCACCCACAGCACGCAGCCGCCGGAAGGCAGCGTGACACGGGTCCCGGCAGGAAAAGCCGCCAGCACCAGCGACTGCATCTGCACCGCCTGCCGATACAGCGCCTCGCGCAGCGCCCGTAGATGACGCGCATGAAAGCCACTTTCCAGCAACCGCCCCATGGCCAGCTGCGACAGCGATGGTGAGGTAATGGTACTGAGCTGTTTCAGCTCCAGCAGGCGCCGGTGAAAACGCCCGCCCACCGTCCAGCCCAGGCGCATACCCGGCATCAGCGTCTTGGAGAAGGAATTGCAGTAGATCACCAGGCCCTCGCGGTCCCAGGCCTTGGCCGGCAGGGCCTGGGCCGAGGCATACACCGTATCGCCCCAGATATCGTTCTCGATCAACGGAATCTGATAGCGCGCCGACAACGCCACCAGCGCCTGCTTGCGCGCGGCGGACATGGTGAAGCCAAGCGGGTTCTGTGCGTTGGTGGCGACCATGCAGGCTGACACACGACGCCGGGCAAACACTTCTTCCAGCGCCGACAGGCTGATGCCATCACGCGGGTGGGCCGGCACCTCGACGACCCGGCGCTGATGGGCTTCCAGCAACAACAGGGTGCCGTAATAGGTGGGCGATTCCACCGCCACCGCATCGCCCGGCTTGCTGACGCTGCGCAGGGCCAGCGTCAGCGCCTCCATACAGCCATTGGTGACGATGATATCCTCGGCCGCAAACGGCTGGTCATAACCCAGGCTGCGGCGCGCAAGCTGGTGCGTGAGCGGGCTGTTCACATTGGGGTGAATATAATCCCAGGCCTCAATGGGATGATGCCGGGTCACGTCGCGCATCACCTGCATGACCCGCCCCAGTGGCAGCACCTCCGGCCCTGGCAGGGCAATGCCCAGGCGCACGACCTCCGGCCGGGCATGCAGGGCCATGTATTCCAGCACCTGCTCGCTGAGTGATACCTCCACCGGCAGCAGCGGGTAGCGCGCCTCGTCCGGCGGCGCCACGACGTCGGTGTCCATGGGGCGCACGAAGACCCCGGACTGGGGGCGTATCTCCAGATAACCCTCCAGCTCAAGCTGCCGGTAACACTGCATCACCGTATTGACGCTGACACCGAAAAGCGCGCTCATGCGCCGCACCGAGGGCAGACGTTCGCCCACAGCGTAATTGCCAGCGCGGATCTGCTCCAGCAGGCGCTGGCTGATCCGCTCGTAAAGGAAGCGTTCCTCGGCCACTTTGCTCTCCAGCCCGGACACGGCTTGTTGTTATCATGGTTGCTGCGCGGCCTGCCGACCGCCCTGAAACCATGCCGCAACCGCTGCGGGGGGCCAACCCTTTTTTGTAACATGGTGCCATATCACGCCCCATCACTCTGGAAACCCGACCCATGCCCATCTTCCCCGCCCGCTTTCGCCCGCTGCTGTTCGCGCTGATCATGTCGGCGTTCATGTCGCTGCTGATGTCCGGTGTCATCACTTTCATCAATACCGGCATGGACGCGGGCTTCGTCTGGCGCTGGCTGCGCGCCTGGGTTGTGGCCTGGGTGGTGGCCTTTCCCCTGATCAGCATCATCGCGCCGTTGGCGCATCGTCTGACTGATCGGCTGATTCGTCCCTGACGGGGTTGGTGGCTGAGGGCTTGGGACCATGCTTTTGGGTGTGGGGGTTGTGGCCCTCGGGGGGCGGGTAAAGGGTTTCTGGACACGCCGTAAACCCGTCCCTGGGGGCTCTCGTTCGGCATCCATGCCTCTCGAAGGTCCAGAAACCCTTTACCCGCCCCCCGAGGGCCATCACGCGCAGCCCGGTTAACCACTCCCAGCCAACCGAAAGTCTGGTTCTGGCGACAAGCTACGAAGTCGCGTTCGTGTCGTTGGCACTGAACTGAGGCCTCGGTGCTACGGAGCCAGAACAGCTGCGGCGACCGACGAGCCGCCGCAGCAGGTGATCAAGGCTCCCCGACGCCGAAATCGTTCAGGCAGCGCTGCACCTGAGTGTCCCGCTGCGCGCTGTAATCCAGCACGTCGGCGATAAAGCCCTCGCGTTGCAGGAAGTGGTGGATCTGGCAATTCGCACCACCATGACCGCGCGGGTAGCCGTGCGGGTTGGGGCCTTCTGTCGGCGGAATATTGGCCAGCGGCGGCGACAGCACACCCGGTTGCACCCAGACGATATTGGCCGACCCCGACGCACGACCCTGCGCATCGAACTGCAAACGCGGAATATCGTAGTAAGGCGCAATATCCGGATTCAGGCCGGGATAACGCAGCGTGTCGCGATCATCCACCGGCGCCCCCATGGTGCGCGCCATCATATCCACGCTCCAGTGCGTGACTTCCTGATCCGCAAAGGCGGTATGCAGCAGCACATAGTTGTCCGTCCCCGACAGGTTTGGTTGCGTGCCATCCACCGCCTTGTCGCGCTCGGTCAGGTACGCGGCAAAACCGGAGTTCTCACCTCGATCCCAGAGCATCTGGATCAACGCGAATGCCAGATTGCGATCCAGCTCGTCCGGGTAGGCCAGATACAGCGGAATCGAATAGAGGGTGAAATCCTTGCTGCGGCGCAACAGCAGCGAGTAGTTCATGCCCGGCACGCCGTAAACGCCACGATTGATGTCCGGCGATACCGCCTGCACCGGGCCGGGCAGGATGCCGCCCTGACTGTTGCCGTAATAGAACACGTCGCTGCGCTCGAAGGCGGCGCCAGCCTGCGGGCTTCCGCCCTGACGGAATGCCGGGTGACTGGCAAACCCGTCCGGATGCAACATAACGCGGGCCAGGAACATCCAGTTGAGCATGCCCTGCTGGGACGCATCCGGCACGATGCCGAAATTGGACAGATCCAGCAGGGTCAGCAGGATGTTGGGCAGGTCGCCCTGGGCAAAGCCGAACCAGTCCAGGGAACAGAACATGGTGTTGTAGTTGCGCGCCAGTTCGGAGCGACCACCCGGGTGGTCGTAGGTCAGTGCCACGCGACCCTGCAACAGGCCGTGCCCGTACAGCGCGGCCCGGGCGGGCGGTGCCTGGCCGTCGAAGGCCGCGCGCGGAATCTCGCAGGTATAGCGCGCCGACATGTCGCCAACACCGGCCAGGCGATCCGGCAGGCCATCGCCGTAACGCTGCAGATCCAGCGTGGTCGGCGACGGCGGCACCAGGCCGTCCACGGGTGAATAGTGGAGCCGGTTCGGTGGCAACAGGCTGGCCGATTCGATGATGTCGTAAACCTCGTTGTCGAACGGCGAGGGCAGCGGCGACTGCTGGAACAGCGACAGCAAACGGCGCACTTCCGGACGGGCCAGCGGTGACGTGTCGGCGGGCAGCAGATAACTCGGAATCAGCAGGCTGCCGTCAATCTTCACGATTCGGCCGTTGTCGGCCTCCAGGTCCACGGTGTCCACAGTAAAGCGCGGCACGGCGCAGTCCACCGCCGTAGCGTCGTCGTGACGCAGGCAGTCGTGATCGCCCGAGCGGGACAGGCTGGCAAACGCGTCGTCGCGCATGTGCACCAGCCGCCCGGTAATGTTCTCGGTGCTGGCGACGGTAAAGTCCCAGGCCAGATAGAGACTGCTGTCGCGATGAATGCCCGCAGCTTCCAGCACCGGGAAGACGTCCTGCTCCAGCGCGGCACAACGTCCCTGCACCGTGGGCAGCGACGAGCCGAGCTGGTCACGGCATACCTGGAAACCGGCTGAAGGCGCGATGCTCTGACCCTGCGCGTTGCGCAAATCACGCATCACGACCACGTAACGGCGACCGGGCGTGAAGTTTTTCGCGGGCCGGATCAACACCGCCGAGCGGGCATCGCCCACCCGGTCGATGTCATCACCGAACAGTTCGCTGATCGGCAGGAACAATTCGGCGTTTACATCCTGCTCCACCCAGACCAGATGCTCACGGGTGTCGAGCTGTTCTTCGTCCACCACTTCAAGCACCAGCACCGGTGGCCGCCCCCAGCCGTTGGCGAAGGCTTCTTCGGTCAGCGAGCGGCGCGGATCGGCGATGCCCAACTGATCCAGCGGTGCCTGGTAGGTCTGCTCCAGATCCAGATCCGGCACGAAGGTCGTGATCAACTGACCGGGCGAGAAGCCGTCGTTGCGGTTCCAGTCGGTGGGGTCAATCGGTTTGCCCACCAGGTTGCGCGGCATCGCCAGCGGGTTCATGGCCACACGTCTGCCCGTGGCAAAGGTGGGCGTGCCGGCGGGCACGGTGGCGGTGAAATGATTGGACGGGAACGGGTACAGACAATGTTCCGGGTCCAACACATCACAGCCGCGCAGCAACGCATCAGCGCCTGTCACCAGCAGCGACAGATCCGCCGGGCCGGTGAGGCCGATACCGGTCACCAGGCCGTTGACGGTCTCCAGCAGGTCATCCACCAGACCGCAGGCCGGGTCCAGGGGGCCAGCGCACTGCTCCAGAAGGGTATCCACCAGATTGTCCACCTGCTGGCAGATGGGACGCAGCAAGGGCAATCCGAGAATGCCACACACCTCGGTGACTTCGGGCACCAGATTCACCGGCGGCGGCGGGGTGCCGCCCGGGTCGGTCAGGCTGCCCGCCAGCAAGGGCACTTGCACCGTGCCCGCCACATTGACGAAGGGCACCAGTGCGTCCCGCGACCAGCTGGCCGGATACTGCAGATGGAAACCGTAGACCAGCAGTGCCAGTTCATCGCCCGGGGCCAGTTGCTCGGCGATACCCACCAGTTGCACCACCGACTCCCGCTTGAGGCCTCGCACAGGCTTTATCTGGTCGTCGATCAGGCGCCAGCGCAGATCCCCCACGGAACGGCGCCCCAGACCAATGAAGATGGCCGGATCACACCCGGCGCTGAGCAGGGGAATATCCACCGCGCAACTGTCGCGGCCGAGCAGATCCGATACCGTCAGCAGCGCGGTGGGAATGCCGCCCAGAATCGCGCCTTCTGGCCCGGCACGGCCAAGCGGCAGTATTTCCGGCGTGGTGGTCAGGGTCGCCACCGCCGTCACGCCGGAGGGCACTGGCGCGGCGCTGGCCACTACGCGGCTGGTGCCGCCCTCCAGCAGGGCATCGGGGGCGGGCGCCAGAAAACTGTCCATGGGCACCAGCACCGAGGCGCCATCCGCCAGCGACAGACAGATGTTCTCGTCGGTGCCGTCGAAATAGCCAGGCAGCGGTTCGCCCTGCAGGGTATGGCGCAACCAGTCACGGGTGGCGCGCGACACGGAAATATCACCGCAGGCAAAACCACCACCTGCGCCCTGGAAGCCGGGCAGTTGCAGCAGATTACCCAGCGGCGGCGGCAAGACGTTGCCGGGCTGAACGTCATCGGGGAATTCCAGGGGCAGTATGTGGCCGCTCTGGTGTGTCAGCAGGCGCACGTCGCCGCCGCGTTCGCGCAGGCATTCAAAATTGCGCCAGGCTTCATTGAAATTGAACAGGGTGTCGCGCATGCCCTGGGTGATCAGCACATCGGCGGCGGGGTAGGCGGTCGGCGGTTCGCTGTAGTCGCGCGGATGGATCAATCCGAGCAACAGCCCGGTCGGGTCGAGACCACGCTCGGGAATTTCTTCGCCGTTACAGCGGTAGGCCGGGCTGTTGTAATAAAAGAAATCCAGGCTTTCCTGCGGGAAACGGTTCAGGGCCAGCCCGCGCACCAGGGTTTCGCGGATCACCGGGTCCAGCCCGCCGTTGCGATTGCTTTGCGAACCCGCTTCACCACCGAGCACCAGGAACAGATCCCAGCCGGTCTTGATCACATTGCCGGGATTCAGGCTGTAGCGCAGGTCATACCAGGTGATATCCGGCACCAGCGCGTCGAGCCGCTGCTTGGGGTCAAGGCCGTGCAGCAGCATCTGGTAGCCGCCCCCGTAGGACCCGCCCATGGCGCCCACCACCAGATTCGGGTTCAGCTCCGGCGGCAGTCCCGGCTTGTCGCGCTTGAGCAGGTAATCGAGGTGATCCTCGGCCCAGTCAAGAATACGGATCAGGTCACGGCCTTCGAAATCCGGGTCCATAACGCGGACCGTACCGCTGCTTTCGCCAAAGCCGCGGGCGTCGATGGAAATGACGGTGAAACCGGCCTCGCGGTAATCATTGAAGCCACTGCGCGAACGGGAACCGCCGAAGCCATGCCCGTGCAGCACCAGGGCATGGCCTGCATCACAATCGATACCGCCAAGGGGCTCCAGCACCTGGAAGGCGATGGTTTCGCCGCTATCGGAGGCGATATATACCGGGTAGCTGCGGCCACCCTCCAGGGCCTCGCCGTCCGCGCAGGAGGCCGGCGGGGCCAGTGCCCCCGCAGGCGGCATCGGCTTGGAAAACAGGCTGTCACACAACAGGTCTGCGGGACCGCCGAACAGCGGCCGCCCGAGCTGCACGCATTCGTTGTGGGCCATATTCGGCAGGGTGAAAAGCCCCTCACAGAACTGTTCACCGGGGTCGCCAAAACCACCCACGGTGTCATCACACTGTTGCCGGGTTACCGGCACCAGCAACGCCGGGCTGCCCGCATCGGGTTCAGGCTCCGGGGGCGGCGGGTCCATGCGGGGCAACACCGTGACGGTCACGCTGTCGCTGGCCTGGGCGCCGGCATTGTCGGTCACTGTCAGACGGAAACGCAGGGCCGTGGTCTCTGCCACCAGCGGCGCGTCAAAACTCGCCTGAGCCGTGTCGGCATTGTCGAGCATCACCGCCGGGCCGCTTTGTTGCGTCCAGGCAAAGGCCACGATGTCGCCATCCGGGTCGGCGCTGTCAGTGCCGTCCAGCGTCACCGGTTCCCCGCCGGTCACCGTCTGGTCCGGCCCGGCATCGGCCACCGGCGGCATGTTGGGCGCCGCCACCACCGTGACCCGTGTCTCGGCGCTGTCGGTCAGGCCCGCCTCATCAACCAGGGTCAATTCAAACACGAACACGTCACCGGCCGACGCCTCCAGCGGCAGATTCACGCTGGCTTGCAACGCGTCGCTGTTGTCGATCTCCAGCTCTGCGCCCGCACGCTGTACCCAGGCTATCGACACCAGCGCGGCATCGCCCGCCGCACTGGCCTGGCCATCCAGAACCACGGTGTCACCCGCCAGCGCCGTCTGGTCCGGCCCGGCATCCGCCTGCGGTCCGACCGCCGGGGCCAACGGCGCACAATCCGGCAGGCCATCAAAACGATGGCGTTGCAGCATGCCCTGCACCAGACGCTGGCAGGCCTCGAATGCCGAGGGCAGGCCGTGACGATCAAACTCCGCGTTGCGGGCCGCCAGATACGCCTGGTTGCCGCCCTGCTCGAATTGCGCCGCGAACGCGTCCGGCGTCAGGGTGAAATCCAGCACCAGCCCCTGGGCATCGTTACGCGCCTGTTCGCTGATGCGCAGCGTGTCGGCGTCATCGGCTCCGTGTAGCTGCAGGAAGCGCGCCATGTTCACCGCACACAGGCTGGCCTCTTCTCCCCCTTCACCTTCACCTGCGCACACCAGGTCAACGGGCGAGGTATCGCCCGCACGGCAATCGGACACCCCCAGCGGCAAGGCACCGAGTTGCCAGTGCACCGGCTCGGCAGCGTCACACTGGTATTGCCCTGCAGGCATCTCAGCCGTCAGCGCGGGCTGTTGTGCCTCACCCTGTCGGTAACCCAGCCCGATCACCGGCGCATTGATGAACACGCCGGTCAGCAGTTCGATATCCGGTGGCGTCTGCCCGCCATCCGGTGCCCGGGCGGAACTCGACCCGCCGCAGGCGGATACCAGATACACCAGCATCAACAACGCCACCAGGCGACCTGAAAGGATCATTGCCGTTTCTCCAGTTCTAGTTATTCGTTATCCAGCGCCCGGGGGTGTCGTCGCGGCGCCGATAGTTGAGCCACACCTCGACGACGCCGGCGGCATCGCGCGCTGTCTTGAGTTGTTCGTTGAAGTAGGCATTGCCAGGCACGGCAAAGTGATAGCCGGCGGGGCACGATGCCGCCTGCCAGGACGCAGGCGCAGCGCTGATACGCCAGTCTTCGGGGTTCTGGTCCGCGACACAGGCATGGGGCCGGAGCTCGTCGCAGCGGCTGGCCCCGAAGCGGCCGTCGGTATCCAGGTAGGCACAGGCAGATGCGAGGTCATCCCCCGGCGCATGCTCTGCCCAGCTCCAGACGAAACGCGATACCTGATCCGGCAGCAGAAAATCCGGGGACGGCATGTTGACGCCGCAGCGCAGCATCTCCGGCACCGCCTCCATCACACGCAGGCCGCTACTGCCAGTGATGGCGCCAACCAGGGTGCCGTCCTCATAGAAACGGGTCCAGCGACTGCGATGGGTGTGGCGATCGAAATCACAGGCGGGAAACCGGTAATCGGTAAAGTCCTGCCGCGCAGACTGCACATGATTGCTGCCACGCTTGCGGTGAAACAGGTCCGCCCACAGGGCGCTGTTGCCGTCTGCGCAGGTGCCGGTGTAGATCATCAGCGGCCGCCCGGCCGCCAGCATCTGCGCCCGCGATACGTTCAGCCAGGAGGTCGGATCAGACACCGGCGCGTCATCGTCACAGGTCGCCCCATGCGCCGCTGGCTGATAGATCAGATCGCCGAGCACCTGATCGAATACCTCGGCAGCACGCTGGAAGGATAGCGCCACATCATCCAGCGGCTCACTGAGATTGGCCTCCAGATCGATGATCAGCACTTCATCCGGATGCGCATCGAGCCACTGACGCACACCCTGCAATTCACTTTCCAGCGAACGCTCATAGGTGCAACCGAAATGCTGTACATTGCCGTGGCACACTACCGGCTCGAAAAACAGTTCGGCCGGGTCGATACCGCCGACAAGCCCGCCCACCAGGCCGCCGAGCACACCCCCGACAAGATCCTCCACCAGACCGCCCAGATCGTTATCGAACAGGCTGCCGTCGATGCCCGGCAGACGCGGCATCCAGTGCACATCCAGCTCCAGGCCGCGCACGCCCATGCGCAACTGATCGACAACGCCATAGAACTGATTGGCATCAAAACCGGACAGGGTTGGCGGCATGTTTTCCGTGGTGGCATTGAAGGAGTTGTGCGTCGCCAGTATCTGCGTATGCACCCAGGGCAGCTCCAGACCAAGCCGGTTCTGCAGGGCCATGGCCTGACCGGCCCAACTGCGTTCAAAGGCAGCGATGGCGCGCTCATTGATATGCTCGCCGCCGATCAGGCTGCAAAATTCATTGACCAGCACATCACCGGTCTGGGTCGATACCTGGCGACAGAAGGAGGCCGCACCCTGAATCACCGTGTCCACGGTTTGGCATAGTGGCAAGGGCCCGGTGTCCGGCAGGGCGTCGTCGCAGGTCTGCACGAGCGTGTTCAGCGTGCCGGAGGTCAGGCCGCACAGCAGGCCGCCGGGTAACAGGCCGCAGTGGTCTTGCAGAGTGGTCTGGGCGTCATCCAGCACCTGACACAGAGGCTCCAGCTCGGCACGCGCGTAGCCACGGCAGACATCCGCCAGCAGTGGCCCGTCGGCCGCTGCCCCGCCGCCATCACCGGGCAACACCCCCTGGGGGTCCAGCAGGCCGCAGAACTCGCCGGGCAGTCCGGCCTCCTCACAGGCGCTGACCAGCCCGGCCTGTATGAAATCCAGTTGCTGCCCCAGACGCGTCAGAATGCACTCGCTGTCGGCCGGGTCGTCATAACAGGCGAGCAGCCAGGGCGGCAGGTTCTGTGCCGATAACGGATCAACATCGAACAGCGGGTGATAGGCCTGCAAACGCAACAGCGGCGCCGTCAGCGGGCCCAGCGACACATACTCTTCGTATTGGGTAAACGGCAACAGGAACCCGGAGCCGCCGGCCGGATCCAGATAGCTGAATTCCTCTTCCGGAATGATGTAACCGAAGGATTGCTGCGTCAGACCGAGCAGCATCATGTCCACATCGGGATGCGCCAGCGCACGGACATACTGGCCAAAGGTGTTGGTCGCCTCGCCGGGCAGGGTCACGATCTCGAGCCCTGACTCGGCACCGCCCACGGTCACCCGCGACACCACCGTGGAGGCCGTTGGCGTGGTCTGCGGCAGGAAGCCAAGTTGCTCGCCAAGAAACGGAATATCACCGAGCGGCAGCGTCAGGAAATCATAGTAACGGTTGAACGCACCCAGGGCGCCGACACTGACAAACAGGGGGTTGGTCACCGGCAGTGTCGCCTCCTGGTGACGCACCGACAGCGTCGGCGCCAGCTCGCGCATGGGAGCGTCCAGTGCGCGCCGGGCCATCTGTTCGCCACGCGAGCGCACGCGCTCGTAGGCATCATTTCCTGTTGCACTGCCCGCTGTGGAGGCGTCTGCGATCGGGCCGTTGAAATACAGCGCCACGCCACCGAATTCGTCTTCGAGCCGCTCCACCGCACCGAGAATATAATCAGCGTGCGGCACGCGCGGGGATTCGCCAGCGCCGATACCCACCGGATGCGCGTTGTACTGCAACAGGCTGGCGCGCACTGCCCCCTCATGGGGGCCCGCTGCACAGCGCGCCTGCAACAGGGTCATGGCGGGATCAGCCTGTGCAGCCTCGTCCACCCGTGGGCGCCGGTAGTTATTCAACTCCGGCACTGCAATCTGGCCCACATGCAGGCGCGCCGGGCACAGGGTCCGCTGTGCCGTTTTTACCGCCCGCACTGCGGCCGGATACAGCACCGTATCAATCCAGTCCTGCGGCACCCCGCCCCAAAGCCCTTGCAGATCGGCACCGGCGTGGGAATGCGTCTGGCCAAACAGGATATTGTCCGGCGCAATACCGGTCGCTGCGGAAACCTGCTGCTTGAGCGCGTTGGTAATCACGTTCCCGGCGCCGATGGCATCGATCACCAGAAATACCACCTGCTGGTCACTGCCATCCACTTGCCGTTCAGACAGCAGCATGGCGCGCACCCAGGTGTGTTCCTCCTGGCCACGGGCATTGATATGCAGGCGCGCCGCCGCCGCTTCCGTCAGCAACTGCCCGAGACTGCCGAACGGCTCCGGGACATTCTGCGTGACATCAAAACCGAAGCCACCCAGGTTGAACTGTTGAAAATGCCGACTGCCCAGCGCGCGCGGTTCATCCATGCCGTCGATGTGCCGCTGTGCCGGCGTGATGCGCTCACTCGCGGCGCCCGCGCACAGCAGTTGATCGTCACAACCTGGTATCGGCACCACGTACACCTGTGTGATGGCCGCCCGCGCCAGGCCGCGCACATCTGTCACGGTGAGGCGAAATGCCAGCACCGTCGGCTGCACCACCTCCGGCGCCACAAAGTGCGCCATGGCCTGGTCAGCATCCTGCAACGCGACCGCCGGGCCGCCGACCTGTTGCCAGGAAAACGTCAGCGGCGTGTCATCCGCAGCGCGGCTGGCGCTGCCATCCAGTACCACGCTTTCGGCGCTGCTCACCCATTGATCCGGTCCGGCATCTGCCTGCGGGGCGACAGGTTGATCCGGCAGGGAGCAGTCCGGTCGCCGGGCACCGGCACCACGTGCCGCCATGGAGGCGCCCAGGTTTTCACAAGCGACGGCGGCATCGGGCAGGCTGCTGCGGCCACTGTCGAGCAAGCGGGCGGCAAGATAGGCCTGCGCCGCCCCGTCATCAAACTGGGCGGCAAAGGCCGCCGGGGGCAGTCGAAAATCAACAGCAAACCCCCGCGCCTCGCCATGCGCCTGATCACTCACGGTAATCTGCTCGGCGCCATCCGGTGCATGGGCCTGAAGAAACGTGGCCAGGTTGATGGCGCACCGGTCAGACGGTGCCGCCTCACCCGGGCAGGTCACGTCAGCAACAAAGGTATGGTCCGGCAGACATGCGGAATGCCCGAGCACCACAGCGCCGAGGCGCCACTGCAGTGTATCGCCCGGAAGACACCGGTAACCGCCCGCTGGCCGGCTGCTGGTGCGCTGGCCTGCGCTTTCCCCGACCCGATAGCTCAGGTTCACCACCGGGGCATTGATAAAGACACCGGTCAGGCCATGGTCCCGGGGTGTTGGCGCGCCGCCCGCGACATCGCTTGATCCCCCGCACCCCATCAGCACGGCACAGGCCAGCATGCCCACGAACAGGCACCGGATCACGGACCCGGAATCCTCCATCACAGCTCTCCTGATGCATTGGTATTGTTATGTCCGCACCGGCAACGGCGCTGGAATGTCTGAACATAGCGACAGGAGAAAAGCCGTGACAATCAGCCGCCGACGGCACAGGGCCGCTGCGGCGCACGGGATGTACACAGGGTTACAGAAATGGAGCGTGGCGCGGGGCCGTCCAGGCCGAGGGGGCCACAGCGGGGCCAGGCCCGCGCGCCCGCGACGCCGACGATGCAGGCACCTGAAATTTCATGGGTTTAGGACGATGGTGCCACCGGACATGCTGGCCGCGACCCGATTGGGACACGGCGCACACATTTGACGAAAGCGCGTCACGTTCTTGCAGTGCAGCAACAATCCCACACCGCCCGTAACATCGTTGTAATTTGTTTGCCCGAGCCCTCAACAGGCCGGTGTCAGGGTGTTGCGGTGCGCAGAACTGACCAGGGCATGTTCGGACAGGAAATTGCGCCCCACCAGCATCGGATACCGCATGCCGCTGCGATCCGTCAGCGTGAATTCGACATCCGCCAGCCGGTCACCCACGCACAACGGCAGGCTGACCACATAGCGCGTTTCTTCGCCGGACGCCTGACGAACACGGGTTTCCTCCACCAGCGGGCGTTCTATCTCATGCTGCTTGCCCTCGGCATCCACAAAGGTGAACCGCACATAGGACGTCTCATCGCGTTCCACGATTTCCACATCCCGGGCGCTCAACGAGCTGCGCTGGGCGCCGGTATCCAGCCTGGCGGGCACCAGATCTGGCAGGTCGGCAAGGCGTACCTGTTCGATATGGCCGTAGACCGCCTTGTCACGAATATCGCTCTCCGGCACCTCGGCATGGACCACCGAGGCGCCAAGCAGGGCCAGGCTCAGGGCCAGGGGACGGGTCTGACGCAGCATCGCAAACGCTCCTGTCGCTCAAGATATTGATTTAAGTCGCTTTTCCTGACAGGAGGTTCCGTTTACTCTGCAAGCAACTGTAAAACGGAGGCCGCCATGTCGGCGCATCCCCTGCGGCTACTGCTGGCGGCCGTGCTCGCTGCGGCGGCCTGGCATCTGCCCGAGGCGCCCGACCATCAGGCCGGGCTGGCCTTGTTTGTGCTGATCGCCACCCTGTGGCTGACCGAGGCGCTGCCGCTGACCGTCACCGCGCTGCTGGTGCCCGTCATGGCCGCCGCCCTGGGGTTGAGCCCGTTGCCGGAGGCACTGCAGGGCTTTGCCCACCCCATCATCTTCCTCTTTCTCGGCGGCTTTGCGCTGGCGGCGGCGCTCAGTCATCACGGCATTGATCGCTGGCTGGCGGCACAGCTGCTGCGGCTGGCCCGGGGCAAGCCGTTGCCTGCGGCCCTGCTGCTCAGCGGCATTACCGCCCTGCTGTCCATGTGGATCAGCAATACCGCCACTGCCGCCATGATGCTGCCCGTGGCGCTCGGGCTGCTGGCACCGCTGGGTAGCGACTTCCCGCGCTTTCGCCTGTTCCTGCTGCTGGGCCTGGCCTGGGGCGCCAACATCGGCGGCATCGCCACCCTGATCGGCAGCCCGCCGAATGCCATCGCCGCAGCCGCCCTCGGCTGGCAGTTCATGGACTGGTTGCGTGTCGGGCTACCGGCGTTCGCGCTGTTGTTTCCCCTGGCGCTGGCGGTGCTCTACGGGGCCACTCGACCGGAACCCGGCGTGCCACGCCTCGATATCGGACCGGCACCCCCGTTCCCCCGCTCCCGGGCCGCCATGATGGCATTGGGCGTATTCGCGGTGACGGTGCTGCTATGGGTACTTGGCAAACCCCTGGCCGCCTGGACCGGCATCCGTGAGACCGACGCCTGGGTGGCCCTGCTGGCCATCGTCCTGCTCGGCATCACCGGCGCGCTGGACTGGCGCACCATCGAGCAGCGCAGCAATTGGGGGGTACTGCTGCTGTTTGGCGGGGGCATCACCCTGGGCAACCTGATGGACAGCTCCGGCACCAGTCACATGATGGCCGGGGCGCTGCAAGGCATCCTGCCCGGTGGTGACCTGTGGTGGCAGCGGTGGCTGCTCCATGTGCTGATTGCGCTGTTCGTGGTGATGCTCACCGAACTGGTCAGCAATACGGCCAGCACCGCCCTGCTGGTGCCGCTGCTGGGGGCGGTGGCCGTCGCGCTGGGTGTCAGCGACGTCAGTGTCGTGGTCCTGATTGCCGTCTGCGCGTCCTGCGCGTTCATGCTGCCAGTAGCCACACCGCCCAATGCGCTCGTCTATGGCACCGGAGAGGTGCCCCAGCAGGCCATGATCCGCGCCGGGCTGCGCCTGAACCTGTTGTGCGCACTGCTGCTGGGCACGCTTGCCAGTACGCTGGTACCACTACTAATAGCTTCGTCTTAATCCCCCTACGACTTTCGCGACCCGGTTCACGGTAGAGACGCCCCGAGACAACGCACAATCCGTGTCGGGGGAGGACGCCGGGGAGGGTGTCCACACGCCATAAAAACATCGCCCGCGGTGCCCGGATGCACACGCGAGGCGGGAGCTCATTGATGTTTGACGATATCCAGCGCCTGCTGGCGCCGCTCAGCGAGTCGGCGCTCACGGTGCATGCCGCCCTGCCGGCTGAAATCCTCGGGTCACTGGCCGGTATCGGCTTTGCCCTGCTGGTGATGCTGACGCTGGCCGCCGCCCGTCTGGGGCATCGCGCCCTGTCCATCCTGCTGGTCAGCCAGGTCATGATCCCGGCCATGGGGTTGTGCCTGATGGCCGTGGCCGCAGGCCACAGCCTTGAACAGATCTATCTGGTGGGGGACGAACTGAGCGGGCTGATACCGCTGTCGCGCTGATTCAGTAGTGGCCGTGCAGGAACCGCCAGCGCTGCGGGTCCGTGCCGATCACCAGAAAATGCGGATTGAGCAGGTCCTGCTTGTGATAGCGCAGGGGCGCGAAGTCCGGCCCCAGCACCTCGCCGCCCGCTGCCCGCACCACCGCATGGGCCGCCGCCGTATCCCACTCGGCCGTGGGCGCCAGGCGGGGATAGACATCCGCACGCCCCTCCGCAATGCGGCACAGTTTCAGTGACGACCCCATGCTGACCCGCTCGACCTGCCCGAACACCCGGGCGATCTCGGCTTCCAGCGCGTCCACCTGCTCCGCGCCATGGCGGCGACTGGCCATCAGGGCCACCGGCGCTTCCGGTTCGCGGGTACGAATGGCGCGGCGGCTGTGGCCCGGCCGCTGGTGCCAGGCGCCCTGGCCCGGCACCCCGAGCCAGGTGTCGCCCGTCACCGGGGCATGCACCACACCCAGCACCGGCTCGCCCGCCTCGATCAGTGCGATGTTCACGGTGAACTCGTCATTGCGGCGGATGAACTCACGGGTGCCATCCAGCGGATCCACCAGCCAGAAGCGGGACCATTGGCGGCGCATGTCCCAGTCCTTGTCTGTCGATTCTTCCGACAACAGTGGCAGGTCCGGGGTCAGCGCCGCCAGCCCCTCGGCGATCACCCGATGCGCCGCCAGGTCGGCCGCCGTCACCGGCGAATCATCAGCCTTGTGCGTCACATCCAGATCATCACGCCGGTACACCTGCATGATCGCCCCGCCCGCCGCCTCGGCCAGGCGGGCCACAGGGTCCAGCCATGCCAGCCCGCTCATGAGGCGCGCCGCCGGGCCATGATATCGCGCACCATATACAGGGCCGCGATCACCCGCGCCTCGGTCACATCATCCCGCTCCAGCAGCGCGTCCAGCTCGGACAGTCGCCAGGTCAGCACCTGCAGCGGTTCGGGTTCATCGCCGGGCAGGCTGGAGGCATACAGGTCTTCCGCCAGCACCACATTGATACGGTGCCCCATATATCCGGGCGACAGGGTCATGCGCTTGAGCAACGTGATGCGCCGGGCGCCGTAACCGGCTTCCTCCTGCAACTCGCGGTGCGCGGCATCATGCCAGTCCTCACCATCGTCCAGGGCGCCCTTGGGCAGGGTAATCTGGTACTCCTCCATGCCAGCGCCATACTCCCGGATCAGCACCACGGTGTCGTCATCCAGCATCGGCACCATCATGACGCCTGCAATCGGCGGTGTGCGCAGCCGTTCGTAGGTACGCTGCTCACCATTGCTGAAACGCAGAGTCATTTCCTCGATGCCGAACAGGCGGCTTCGGGCCACCAGTCGGGTTTCGAGAATCTCCGGTTTCTGTTGCATACTGTTCTCTCCCGATTGTTTCGTCTTACGGCACGGCTGACCTGCACGCATGATCAACTGGCACGATATCGATACCGTATTACTGGATATGGACGGCACCCTGCTGGACCTCGCCTTCGACAACTTTTTCTGGCAGGTCTACGTGCCCCGACAGTATGCCCTGCAAAAGCAACTGACTGACAGTGAGGCCAATGCCCTGCTGAAAGCCTGGATCGAACGACACCAGGGCACGCTGAACTGGTATTGCCTGGATTTCTGGTCTGAGGAGCTGGGCCTGGATATTGCCGGACTCAAGCGCCGGGTCGCCGAACGCATCGGTTATCGCCCCGGGGCCGAGCAGTTCCTGCAAAGCCTGCGCGACAGCGGACGACGCGTGATCATGGTCACCAACGCCCACCCGGATGCCCTGTCGCTGAAAGTGGAGCGCACCGGCATTGATCGCTATTTCGATGCACTGGTATCCAGCCATAGCTACCGCGCCGCCAAGGAAGAGCAGGCCTTCTGGGAGACCCTGCAACACCACCATCCGTTTGCTGCACCACGGACCCTGCTGGTGGACGACTCCCTGCCGGTGCTCGCCTCCGGGCAGCGCTATGGCCTGGGCCACCTGTGGAGCATTCTGCACCCGGACTCCAGCACCCCCGCGCGCGCCCACACCGATCCGTTCCCTGCCATCGATGATTTTGCCCGGGTGTCACCAGGCCAGGCGCTGCGACCATGAGTGAGGGCGTGCGCATCGACAAATGGCTGTGGGCCGCACGCTTCTTCAAGACCCGTAGCCTGGCCCAGCAAGCTGTGGAGGGCGGCAAGGTGCATCTGGCTGGCCAGCGGGTAAAGGCCAGTCGCCCGGTCAAGCCCGGCCAGATGCTGCAGGTGCGTGTCGGCCTCGACGAACGCGAGATCGAAGTCACCGCGCTGGCCAGCAAACGCGGCAGTGCCCGGGACGCCGCCTTGCTTTACCGTGAAACCGACGCCAGTATTGCCGCCCGCGAGGAAGCGGCCGCCCGACGCCGCGCCGAACGCAGCACCCAGGTGGCACCGGATCACCGCCCCAGCAAGAAGGAGCGCCGTGACCTGCGCCGCTTCCGCGATCAGGATCTGTAGGAGACCGTGTCATGACCAGCCGCGACCTGCGCCAGCGCTTTCTGTTCTCCGACAGTGATATTCGGGGTGAAATCGTGCGTCTGGATGCCAGCATGGCCCAGGCGCTGTCTGCCCGCGACTATCCGCCGGTCATTCAGGGGCTGCTGGGGGAAGCGATGGCCGCCGTCACGCTGCTCACCGGAACCCTCAAGTTCGAAGGCCGCCTGAGCCTCCAGGCGCAAGGCAACGGGCCGCTGAGCCTGCTCCTGGCCGAGTGCACCCACGACAATCAGGTGCGCGCACTGGCCCGGGCGGATCTCCCGGCCACCGACCTGGAGGCGCCCCTGCCCACACTGCTGGGTGAAGGCCTGATAGTGGTGACGATCCGCCCGGAACAGGGCCGCCAGTACCAGGGGCTGGTGCCGATGGAAGCCGACACCCTGGCGGGCTGCCTTGAGGGGTATTTCAGTCAGTCGGAGCAACTGCCGACGCGCCTGTGGCTGGCCGCAGGCAACGGCCATGCCGCCGGACTGCTGCTTCAGGCGCTGCCTGCCAGCACTGCGGATGCCCACAGCAACCACCGCACCTGGGAACACGTCACCACCCTGGCCGACACCCTGACCATGGAGGAGCTGCTGGACCTGCCGGTGGACACGGTGCTGCATCGCCTGTTCCACGAGACACCGCCCGATCTGCACGCCGCCCACCCCGTGCGCTTCGGCTGCACCTGCTCCCGCGAGAAGGTGCGCCAGACCCTGTTGTCCCTGGGCAGCGAAGAGCTGTCTTCGCTGCTGGCCGACCGCGGCGAAGCCCGCGTTGCCTGCGATTTCTGTGGCCATGAGGAGCTGTTTGACGCCGTGGATCTGGGCCAACTGGTCCATCAGGCGGGCGGCACGGCGGGCAGCCCGCCCTGAATCTGCTCCGCCCCCGGTGCCGCGAAAGCTATGACGCCGACAGCCCGACACTATGGGCGCTGCATGGCACCACCGGGCCTTTTCTGTCATAATCGCGCGCCTGTCGGCACCGTCACCCGCGATGCGAAATGAATAACCGGGCATTCCCGTTCCGCCCGGATGTTCTGTTTACGGCCCCGAATCGGGATCAAGCAGGACCACAAGCCCCAGACCACATAGCCCAGGACCACATAGCCCAGGAAAAGCCATGACCCAAGCTACCGTTTACCAAGACCTGAGCCCGGCGCAGCTCGTCGAGCTGGCGATCCAGCGCAATGAAGGCCGCCTGGCCGCCAACGGCGCTCTTGTCTGTGAAACCGGCCACCGCACTGGCCGCTCTCCGATGGACCGCTTCATCGTTGATGAGCCCAGCACCAGTGCGAAGATCCACTGGGGTCCGGTCAACCGCCCCTTCGACGCCGACAAGTTCGACGCCCTGTGGGCCCGCGTCGCCGCCTTTGTTGCCGAGCAGGACCAGTTCGTCTCCCACCTGCATGTCGGCGCGGCCGCCGAGCACTATATTCCGGTCAAGGTCACGGCCCAGACCGCCTGGCACAACCTGTTTGCCAACACCCTGTTCATCCGCCCGGAGCAGTACAACACCGGCAACAAGGGTGAGTGGGAAATCCTGCACGCCGCCAACTTCGAGTGCCAGCCGGAGCGCGACGGCACCAACTCCGATGGCTGCGTGATCTTCCAGTTCGCCCAGCGCCGCGTGCTGATCGCCGGCATGCGCTATGCCGGTGAAATGAAGAAAGCCATGTTCGCAGTGCAGAACTTCCTGCTGCCCGAGAAAGACGTACTGCCGATGCACTGCTCCGCCAACGTCGGCGACAACGGCGATGTGGCGCTGTTCTTTGGCCTGTCCGGCACCGGCAAGACCACCCTGTCTGCCGATCCCGATCGCTTCCTGATCGGTGACGACGAGCACGGCTGGGGCAAGGGCGTGGTGTTCAACATCGAAGGTGGCTGCTACGCCAAGTGCATCGACCTGTCGCAGAAGAACGAGCCGGTCATCTGGGATGCCATCAAGTTCGGTGCCGTACTGGAAAACGTGGTCATGGACGCCGACACCCGCGTCCCGGATTACAAGGACGTCTCCCTGACCCAGAACACCCGGGCTGCCTACCCGCTCGAAAACGTCGAGAAGCGCGTCATCGAGAACCAGGCCGGCGAACCGAAGCACATCATCTTCCTGACCTGTGACCTGACCGGCGTACTGCCTCCGGTATCGAAACTGTCCCGCGAAGCGGCGGCCTACCACTTCCTGAGCGGCTACACCGCGCTGGTGGGTTCCACCGAGATGGGCGCAGGCTCTGGCATCAAGAGCACCTTCTCCACCTGCTTCGGCGCCCCCTTCTTCCCGCGCCGCGCCGGTGAGTATGCCGAGCTGCTGATGAAGCGCATGGACGAATTCGGTTCTCAGGTGTACCTGGTCAACACCGGCTGGACCGGCGGTCCCTACGGCGAAGGCGAGCGTTTCAGCATCCCCACCACCCGTGGTGTAGTCAACGCGATCCTCTCCGGCGCCCTGGACAATGCCGAGACGCAGCATCTGGACATCATCAATCTGGATGTGCCCAAAGACGTGCCGGGTGTCGACAGCAACCTGCTGGTGCCGAAGAACACCTGGAAGAACCCGGACAACTACGAAGCCCGCGCCCGCGATCTGGCCGAGCAGTTCAACCGCAACTTCGCCGAGAAGTACGCGGACGTGTCCGACGACATCCGCAACGCCGGCCCCCGCCTCTGAGCCCGGCGCCACACCCCTGAAAGCCCGCCACCCGGCGGGCTTTTTTGTATCCCGCCCCCCCCGGAATCAGGATATGAACCTGCTGTTCATTCTGATTGCGAACCCGTTCACGCAGTGGTACTTTGTTCGTATGCCGACCCGCCCTGACGACTCCGAGGCGGACCATAACAACAACCATAACGGCAGGAGACAGAGAGACCTACATACAAGAAAACTGGCCGGAGCGGGCCAAGGATAGTGTCTATGACCGCCTACAACATCATGATCGTGGACGACGAGGAGAACATCCTCAAAAGCCTCTCCCGTTGCCTCCGGCACAAGGAAAACTGGTCCCTGGAGACCTTCACCAATGCGGACGACGCGCTGCGGCGTGCCAGAACCCGCATCTTCGATGCCGTAATCACCGACTACAACATGCCGGATATTGACGGCATGTCCTTTCTTGCCGAACTGCGTGCGTTGCAACCCGATGCCGTGCGCATCGTCCTGACCGGCGTGGTCAACATCGACACCCTGATGGCCGCCATCAACGAAGCCGGCGCGTTCCGCTTCATCCCGAAACCCTGGGATGACACCATGCTGATAGACAGCATTGAAGAAGGGCTGCGCCTTCGCGACACGTTGCTGGAAAACCGTATGCTGGCTCGCCAGGTGCGCGACCTCCAGGATGAAGTCGCGCAGCTGCGCGCCCGGCTCGGCAAGTAACGCAGCCAACGAGACAGACTGATGGATATTCTCGGCGCATTGGCTTCCCCCTTCCAGGGCGAAAACCTCTCCATCCTCTATATCACCATGTCGATCGTGGTGATGCTGGTGGTCATCCTGGTGCTCTACAAGACGTACCGCGCCTCGCTCAACGTGGAGGCACGGCTGGCCGAGTTTTCATCCCTGACCAGCGACCCCTTTGCCAACCGGCTCAAGCTGATCGAGACCAATGCCGACGAATTTCGCATTAACAAGAGAGCCCTCGGGCCATTGGCCAAGATCATCGACGAGTACTGCGTATTCACTACCGATGTACAGGGGCACATCACCTATGCCAACGAGAAGTTTCTTGCGCTCAGCGAACATCGGCTGCACGACCTGATCGGCAAGCATCAGAGCATCACCCGGGTGCGTGGCGGCGACAGCGACGACGACATGCAGCGCACTCTGTCTGAAGACAAGGTCTGGCATGGCGAGTTGTGCAATCGTTCCCGCAGCGGCCAGCCTTACTGGGTGGATGTCTTTGTGTTTCCGCTCTCGTATCTTTCCGAGGAAGAGCGCGGCTATATCTATTTCGGCACTGATATCACGGCGATCAAGAAGCTCAACTCGCAACTGCTCAGTGAAGTACGCAAGAAAGAAGAGGCCATCAGCAAAGTCGAGAACATGCTGCTGCATTCGGAAAAAATGGCTTCGCTCGGCGTGATTTCTGCTGGCATTGCCCATGAAATCAACACGCCACTGGCTTTCGTTGCCAGCAACGTGCGGCGCCTGACGGAAAACGTCCAGTCGCTGACCCGGGCGGTGGAGACCGCACGGGACCTGGCTGGCGAGCAGGCGCTTTGCGAGGCCCTGCAGGCACATGACAGCACCCTGTCCAGCAAGGAACTGGCCTACCTTCTGGAGGACACGCCCCAGCTGACACAGGAAACCCACGATGGCGTAGAGCGCATCCAGAAAATCATCAGCGATCTGAAGTGTTTTTCCCACGAGGGCCAGGACGCCTTTTCTGCCATCGATATACACCACTGCATAGAAAGCGCCCTGAATCTGGCGCGCCATGAAACACGCCACGGCATAGAGGTCGTGCGCCAGTTCGATGATCGGGAGGTGCGCATCTGCGGCTCGGAACCGCAGCTCTCGCAGGTGTTTGTCAATCTGGTGGTCAATGCCGCCCAGGCACTCGACGGCAAGGGAAAGATCACTATTGCCACACGCGCCAACCGCCAGCATTTCTCCATCAAGGTCACTGACAATGGCCCCGGCATACCTGCCGAGGTGCTCGACAGTATCTTCGAGCCTTTCTTTACCACCAAGGGGGTCGGCAAGGGCACCGGACTCGGCCTGGCCATAAGCCAGGACATCATCAAGCGGCACAAGGGCAGTATTTCAGTGGCCAGCAAGCCCGGTGTCGGCACGGCCTTCCTGATACAGCTGCCTCTGTCGGAGGCGTTACCGGGAGCAGCCCAGTGAGCCAGAATACGCCAGCCGATTTCGAGTATCTCATTACCGACAACGCCGGCCGGGAGACACGCATTCCGCTCTACATGGACGCCGCGACACGGGATCTCGCGGTGCCGCACCGCTTCGAACCACCAGACTGGGCGCGACTTGATCATCATCAGTGCCGACACTGCCCCCTGCGCATCGAGGACCATCCCTATTGTCCCGTCGCCCTGCGCCTGGCCTGGGCATTCAGCCAGACAGAATGGGGGGACTCCTATGACGACATCCATCTGGATGTGGTCACCCCGGCACGCCGGTACACCGCCCGAACCTCTCTGCAGCGGGCCCTGGGTTCACTGTTCGGGCTGGTGTGCTCGCTGAGCCCATGTCCGCATACCCTCCCTCTGCGTCCCATGGGCATCTTCCATCTGCCGCTGGCCGATGAGTCCGAAACCTTTTTTCGCGCCGCGTCCGTTTTCCTGCTGCATCGCTACCTGCAGCGGGAACAGGATCCCTCACTCTCGCTGGACCTCAGCCTGATGGAGCACACCTACGACAACCTGCGTGAAATCAACCGCAGCTTTGCGGCACGTCTGCGCGGCGTGCACGGCGCCGAGGCCGCCACCAACGCTATCATCCTGCTGGACATGCTGACCCGTGATGTGGCATTCCAGCTCGAAGAGCAGATGCCGCACCTTCGCCGCCTGTTCAGCATGCAGTAACCGGCCGTCACTTGTCCTCTACCAGCATCTTGCGCACACAGACCGCCGTATTGCGCGGTCTGATCTCGACCCCTCGTGCTTCGGCATGGGCCCGGGTGAAAGCCGCGCCGAACAACAGAATCAGCGAGGAGTAATGCACCCACAGGAGCAGCAGCACCAGCGACCCTGCCGCACCATAGGTAGACGCCGTTGCCGTCTGCGCCAGATACATGGCAATCAGGAAGCGCCCCAGGGTAAACAGCAGCGCCGTAATCAGGGCGCCGAGCATGACATCTTTCCAGGTCAGCGCGACATCCGGCAGCACCCTGAAAATGGTCGCAAACAGCAGGGTGATGACACTGATCGATACCAGCGCCTCGGCGCCGACCATCAGGAAACCGGGCATCGGCAACCAGTCGGAAGCAAACACCATGACGGCGCGCAGCACCACGCTGAGCAGCAGCGACACGAGCAGTATGAAGCCGATCGACAGCACAATGGTTAACGACAGTACGCGACTTTTCAGCAGCAGGAAGATGGTGTTACGCGAGGGGCGAGGGGCGACATCCCAGATATTGTTCAGCGAACGCTGCAGCTGGGCAAACACGGTGGTGGCGCCAATAATCATCGCGCCGACACCGATCAGTGTGGGCAGCAGGCCGCTCTGGTCAATCTGCGTGCCCGCCACGGCAATTTCCACCGCTTCAGCGGCCTCGGGGCCAATGGCCTCCTCCAGTTGCCCCATGATACGGGACATGGCCGCCTCGGTGCTGAGCACCAGACCAATCACATGCACGGCCAGTATCACCACCGGTGCGATGGAAAACAGGGTAAAGAATGCCAATGCCCCGGCGTAAATAAACGCGTGGCTCTTGACCCAGTTATCCAGCGCTGCGCGCAGTATCCCAAACCAGTACCGGAATTGTTCCTTCACCTGCCTCTCCTGGTGCGCCACCCTGTGCGCACCAGTCTAACAGGCAGGAAATCAGTTGCCGTAGACCACAACTGTAAATTCGGCCAGCACACCGAAGAAGGTTTGCGATTCGTAATCCACGTAATGGATTTCACGGATACCGCCGTTGCGGGCCGCCGTGTGAATGCTGGCATCGCCGGAGGCGATGATGCCCAGAATAGAACGCACCGATGCGCGCCCGACGCGGGTGGCTTCTTCGGGCGCAGCCGTGGCCGTCATCGGACCCTTCACGTTGCCGTACATGAAACCGGTTACCGGCATATGGGCCGTGGCACAACCAGACAGGAAAGCGGCAGCGATGGCTGCCAGGAGAAATCGTTTCATTGTTGACCTCGTTTGTTGTTGTTATCCAGCAGTCCGCTCAGAGCCGCTGCATCAGTTTGCGCAAGCCGGCCACATGCCGCCGACTGACCACCAGCGGCTCATCCAGCCCGCGCAGCCGCAGCTGATGATGCCCGCTGCTGGCCTGCTCCATACCCTCGATATAACGCAACGCCGCCAGGGCATTGCGGTGCACGCGCACGAACTGGTCCCCGAATTCGGTTTCCAGATCCTTGAGGGTCTCATCAATCAGCACTTCCCCGTCGCCATGGCGCACGGTGATGTACTTCTGATCGGCGAGAAAATAACGGATATCGTCCACCGGCACCAGTTCCAGCCCGCGATGGGTGCGTGCCGAAATATGCTGACGCCGCCCCCCGGGGGCTGATGTCTCCGCCGCCCCCTTCAGGGAACGCACACGCTCCAGCGCCGCGCTCAGATCATCCCGGCTGACCGGCTTGAGCAGGTAATCCAGCGCCTTGACGCGAAACGCCTCCAGCGCATGTTCGTCGTAAGCCGTGCAGAAGATAAGGGAGGGGGGTTGCTCCCCCTGCGCGAGGCAGGCGGCCGCTTCAATGCCGTCCATGTCGGGCATGCGAATGTCCATGAGCACGACATCCGGGCGCACGCGCTCTGCCGTCATCACCGCATCGCGACCATTGGCCGCTTCACCGGCGACCTCGATGCCATCCAGCGTGTTTACCAGGCGAACCAGCCGCTCCCGAGCCAGCGGTTCGTCATCGCAGACGAGTACTCGCATTGCTTAAAGCCCCCTGATCAGGCAAGTGGGTAACGCAGGGTCACCCTGTATTCGTTATTATTAGCCGCAGCCTCAACGCGGGCGCGGTCACCGTACAATGCCACCAACCTGTGCCGGATATTGTCCAGCGCCATATGGTTACCCTTGCCCCCCGAGGCAGGCACCTCCGGCAATGGATTGATGACTGCGACCTCCAGCATATCGCCATCTTCGCCAATGCGCACCTGGACATCGCCACCTTCGGCACGCGGCTGTATACCGTGGTAAATGGCATTTTCCAGTAACGGCTGCAGGGTCAGCAAGGGAATCGTATAGCGGCCCGGGTCCGGGGGCAGCTGCCAGTGCACCCGCAACCGGTCGCCAATACGCAGTTCCTCGATGCGCGTGTAGCGCCGGCACAGGTCCAGTTCCTCGCTCAGCGGCACCAGCGCCGGGCCTTCACGCAGGCTGGCCCGGAACAGGCGCGACAGGTCCTCGACCGCCTGCTCTGCGGCATCCGGGTTCACAGCGATCAGGCTGGAGATGATATTCATGCTGTTGAACAGGAAATGCGGGCGAATACGTGACTGCAACGCCTGAATGCGGGCTTCCAGCGCCGCCTGCCCCTTGAGCCGCAACTGCTCCTGGACATAGAAATAACGCATCACCACCGAGGCAACGATAGCCGCAATCCCCACATTAACGGCGATATCGGTATCCCACAGGCCTGGCGCCTGCACCGGATTCACCCACACCGGCAACAGCGCAGCGGCCGTGCTGCAGACCAGGGTAATCAGCACCACCAGCGCCACCACCGCCATCGCGGCCCAGGCCGAGGGCAGCCGGTTCAGCCAGCGCCGCACACCACACAGCACCGCCGCCGAGGTCAGCCCCACCCATTGCATGAAGAAGGAGGTCAGGCCGAGCCGCTCGAAGCTGAAGGGTTCGTAGTAGCTGGCCGTCAGGGTCAGCACGATGGCCATCAACTGTGCCACCACGACCACCACCAGTACCGCCCGGCCATCACAAAGGTCCGGCACCAGTGCGCCGTGTGTCGGGGCTTGCATATCCGGCATCATCCTTCCGCCTGTCCGGCCATTCTTATACCGCACGGCTGCACGCCGGGCGACACGGAGGTGCTATACTGCGCGCCTTTCCGGCCAGACGGTCGACCCGGGCCGCCCACTGGCACCGGGGTCGCAGGGCCAACGCACCGTGTTTCATGTGGCATGAGGTAAGTCCATGGCTGACAAGCAAAACACTCTCTGGGGCGGTCGCTTCAGCGAGTCCACCGATGAGTTCGTGCAGGCGTTCACCGCCAGCGTCAACTTCGACCAGCGCATGTACGCCCAGGACATCCGTGGTTCCATCGCCCATGCCACCATGCTGGCAGAAGTCGGCGTGCTCAGCGATAGCGAACGCGACGCCATCATCGAAGGGCTGACCGCGATCCAGGGCGAGATCGAGCGCGGCGAATTCCAGTGGTCCGTAGCCCTGGAAGACGTGCACATGAACATCGAGGCACGCCTGACCGACCGGATCGGCATCACCGGCAAGAAGCTGCATACCGGCCGCAGCCGCAACGACCAGGTGGCCACGGATATCCGCCTGTGGCTGCGTGACCATATCGACCTGATCGACGGCGAGTTCAGCCGGCTGATGCAGGGTCTGCTGGGCCTGGCCGAACGCGAGGCCGCCACCATCATGCCCGGCTTCACCCACCTGCAGACCGCCCAGCCGGTCACCTTCGGCCACCACCTGCTGGCCTGGTTCGAGATGCTGCGCCGCGACCGCGAGCGTCTGGCAGACTGCCGCAAGCGCGCCAACCGCATGCCCCTGGGCAGCGCCGCACTGGCCGGCACCACCTACCCGATCAACCGCGAGCGCACCTGCGCACTGCTGGGCTTCGATGAAGTCTGCTACAACTCGCTGGATGCCGTCAGCGACCGCGACTTCGCCATCGAATTCTGTGCCATGGCCGCGCTGGCCATGACCCACCTGTCGCGCATGAGCGAGGAACTGGTGCTGTGGACCAGCGCCCAGTTCAACTTCATCGACCTGCCGGACCGCTTCTGCACCGGCAGCTCGATCATGCCGCAGAAAAAGAACCCTGACGTGCCGGAGCTCGTGCGCGGCAAGACCGGCCGCGTCAACGGCCATCTGATCTGCCTGTTGACCCTGATGAAGAGCCAGCCCCTGGCCTATAACAAGGACAACCAGGAAGACAAGGAACCCTTGTTTGACGCCGTCGACACCCTGCTCGGTTGTCTGCGCGCCTTTGCCGACATGATTCCGGCCATCGAACCGAACCGCGAGGCCATGCGCGAGGCCGCCCGGCGCGGCTTCGCTACCGCCACCGATCTGGCGGACTACCTGGTTCGCAAAGGCATCGCTTTCCGCGACGCGCATGAAATTGTGGGCAAGGCGGTAGGCCATGGCGTGGCCCAGAAGAAGGACCTCAGCGACATGAGCCTGTCCGAGCTGCGCCAGTTCAGCGACCAGATCGACGAGGATGTCTTCGAGGTGCTGACCCTTGAAGGCTCGGTCAGTGCGCGCAATCATGTGGGCGGCACGGCACCCGATCAGGTCCGCGCGGCCGTCGCCAGAGCGCGCACGGCGCTCGCCGCCACCCCGTCCTGAAGCTCAGGCAAAGGAGATCGACCATGCGCACCCTGACCTGTACCTGCACGTTGCTCCTGCTGGCCAGCACCTTGTTCCTGGCAGCGTGCGGCCAACGCGGCGACCTCTATTTTCCCGGCGAATCCAGGGAGCCGGCGGTACAGCCGCCGCCGGCAGCGACAGACACCGCCGAAGACCAGGACGACGACTGATGGATCATTTCCAGTACCGTGACGGCCAGCTGCATGCCGAAGAACGCCCGCTTGGCGAACTGGCCGAGCGTTTTGGTACGCCGCTGTACGTCTACTCCCGCGCCATGCTGGAGCAGCACTATCGCGCCTTCGACGAGGCGTTCGGCGATCATCCGCACCAGATCTGCTATGCCGTCAAGGCCAACGCCAACATTGCCGTACTGAACGTGCTGGCACGCCTGGGCGCGGGCTTTGATATTGTCTCCGGCGGCGAGCTGGCCCGTGTCCTGCGCGCAGGTGGCGACCCGGCCAAGGTGGTTTTTTCCGGCGTGGGCAAGACCGCCGACGAAATGGAAGCCGCGCTGGAAGCCGGTATTCACTGCTTCAATGTAGAGTCCGCCGCAGAGCTGGAACTGCTCAACATGGTCGCCGGCGAGCAGGACAAGATCGCGCCCATCTCCATTCGCGTGAATCCCGACGTGGACGCCCAGACGCACCCTTATATTTCCACCGGGCTGCGCGACAACAAGTTCGGCGTGGATATTGATGATGCCCCGGCGCTGTATCAACGCGCGGCCAGCCTGCCACATCTTGAAGTACTCGGCGTGGATTGCCATATCGGCAGCCAGTTGACCAGCCTGGCCCCCTTTGAGGACGCGCTCGCCCGGGTGCTGGCACTGGTGGACAAGCTGGCCCACCGCGGCATCACCATCCGCCATCTGGACCTGGGCGGCGGCCTCGGCGTGCGTTACCGCGATGAAGCGCCTCCGGCCCCGGCCGACTATATCCAGGCGCTGCTGCGCCATGTGCCCCGGGGCATGCCGGTGCATATTGAGCCCGGGCGCTCGATTGCCGCCAATGCGGGGGTCTTCCTGACCCAGGTGCTCTACCTCAAGCCTACACCGCACAAGAATTTCGCCATCGTCGACGGCGCCATGAATGACCTGATCCGCCCGAGCCTGTACGGTGCCTGGCAGGACATCGTCCCGGTGGCCCCCCACGATGCAGACTGCCGCGAATGGGACATCGTCGGCCCGGTCTGTGAAACCGGCGACTTTCTGGGCAAGGAGCGGGCGCTGGCACTGGAAACCGGCGATCTGTTGGCGGTACGCTCAGCAGGCGCCTACGGCTTTGCCATGGCCAGCAACTACAACACCCGCAACCGCCCGGCCGAGGTCATGGTGGACGGTAATCAGGCCTTCCTGGTGCGCCAGCGGGAAACCATCGAGGAGCAGTTGCGACTGGAATCGCTGCTGCCCTGAGCACGCCCCGCGGGGCATGCAAGAAGGAGTACGCCATGCGTTACGGGCAACACCTTGCACTGCTTGCCCTGCTGCTTGCCCTGGCAGGCTGTGCCGACAGCGAGGCTCGGGATGGCGACAACCCGACCTCCACGCCTGCCAGGGCGGCACTGCCAGCGCCCTCCGCCATGCTCGCGGGCTTCTGACGCCATGATCGCTGTCTGACACCATGGTCGAATGGACCGGGCCCTGCCCCCGGCGCAGAGTCCTGCTATAACAATACTGACGACAAGACCAGGAGCCCCAATGAGCGCAATCGTGTTGCTGGTGCTGGGCCTTGCCGGTATGGCGGCGGGCTACTTCCTGTACTCGCGGTTCATCGCCGAGCGCATCTATCAGCTGGACCCGGACTACCGCACCCCCGCCCACGCCCAGCGGGATGACGTGGATTTCGTGCCTACCAACCGCTTTGTACTGTGGGGTCACCATTTCACCTCGGTGGCGGGGGCGGCACCGATTGTCGGCCCGGCCATCGCCGTGATCTGGGGCTGGCTGCCTGCCTTCCTGTGGGTGGTCCTGGGCACCATCTTCTTTGCCGGTGTACATGATTTCGGCGCCATCTGGGCCAGCGTGCGCAACCGGGCGCGCTCCATTGGCGCCCTCACCGGCGAGGTCGTCGGCAAGCGTGCCCGCTCGATCTTCATGATCGTCATCTTCCTCGTTCTGCTGATGGTCAACGCCGTCTTCGCCGTGGTCATCTCGCGCCTTCTGATCAACAACCCCGGTGCGGTAGTGCCGGTCTGGGGCGCCATCGCCGTCGCCTTGGTGATCGGCCAGTTGATCTACCGGCGCATCATCGGCCTGGGGCTGGTCTCGGTGATCGGGGTGGTCGCGCTGTATGCGCTGATCTATGTCGGCCCCCAGGTGCCCATATCCCTGCCGGAAAGCACCTTCGGGCTGTCCGCCGCCGCCAGCTGGATCCTGATCCTGTTCTTCTATGCCGCCATTGCCTCGCTGCTGCCGGTCTGGGTGCTGCTGCAACCGCGCGACTACATCAATGGCCTGCAACTGTTCATCGGTCTGATCCTGCTGTACGGCGCCGTGCTGGTGGCCAACCCGACGCTGGTGGCCCCGATGGTCAATGCCGACGTGCCCGCCGGCACGCCCTCGCTGATTCCGCTGCTGTTCGTCACCATCGCCTGTGGCGCCATTTCCGGGTTCCACGGCCTAGTGGCTTCCGGCACCACATCCAAACAGCTGGACAAGGAAACCGACGCCCGCTTCGTCGGTTACTTCGGCGCCGTGGGCGAAGGCACTCTGGCGCTGGCCGCCATCATCGTGACCTGCGCCGGGTTCGCGTCGCTCGCTGACTGGCAGGCGATCTATCACGCCTATGGCCAGGGCGGGGTTAACGCCTTCGTCAACGGCGGCGCCAATATCCTGCATGCCGGTACCGGCATGGATGTCGCGGTGGGCGCCACGCTGCTGACCGTGATGGCCGCCCTGTTCGCCGGCACCACCATGGATACCGGCCTGCGCCTGCAACGCTATATCTTCCAGGAGTGGAGCGAGATCTACAGCATCCGCTGGATGAGCAAGCCACTGCCCGCCACCCTGCTGGCCGTGGGCAGCTGCCTGCTGCTGGCCTTCGGCGCCGGGGGCGCCGATGGCGCTGGCGGCATGCTGATCTGGCCGCTGTTCGGCACTACCAACCAGTTGCTGGCTGGCCTGACCCTGCTGGTGATCACCGTGATGCTGGTGCGCCTGGGGCGGCCGTCTGCGCCCACCCTGATCCCGCTGGTGTTCCTGCTGTTGATGACCCTGGCCGCCCTGCTGATCCAGTTGCGCAACCTGTACCTGGCCGGTGACTGGTTCCTGGTCATTCTGGATCTGGTGGTGCTGGTTGCCGCCGTGCTGGTGACACTCGAATGCCTGGGCACCCTGCGCCGGTTGCGCCGCGAACAGCGCGAGGCCACCGCATGACGCCCCCGCGCCTGCTCGGCCGACTGCGCCACTGGCAACAACAGGCCAGCGCCTTCGGCAGCCAGTGGTACAACGCCCCCTACCGGGCGGCCATCGCCCGTGCCCGGCGCGATGAAGAGGATCTGTTCATGTTGCTGGTGTTTGCCGAAACCCTCGGTATCCCGAATCCGGCCAGCTGGTACACCCTGGAACTGCAGCCACTGCTGCTGGAGCGTTTTCATGACTGGCATACACGCATGGGCATGGAGCATTCCCCCCTCGACAGCATGCGCTGCTGCTGATGCCCAGGCTTGATACGGACGCGCTGCTTTCCCACCACCGCCTGCTGCTGGTGGGCGGCAAGGGCGGCGTCGGCAAGACCACGCTGGCGGCCACGCTGGCACTGCGCGCCGCCGACGCGGGTCGCGAGGTCCTGCTGGTGTCCACCGACCCCGCACACAGCCTGGCCGATGCGCTGGACCAGCCGGTCGGCAACCGCGAGACCCGCGTGGCACCCGGGCTGACAGCCCTGGAGATCGATCCGGAAGACGAGGCAGACGCTTATCTGGCGCGAGTGATCGGGCAGATGCGCCCCTTTGTGCGGCCCGAACAGCTGCGCGAGTTGACCCGGCAACTGCAGCTCAGCCGCCAGTCCCCGGGGGCACAGGAGGCCGCCTTGCTGGAGCGTCTGGCGCGCCTGCTGGATGACACCGACACACGCTATGACCTGATCGTGCTGGATACCGCGCCCACCGGGCACACCCTTCGGCTACTCAGCCTGCCGGAAATCATGGCGGTCTGGACGGATGGCCTGCTGCGCCACAATGAGCGCGCCAGCGAACTCGGCCAGGTGTTGAAACATCTCACACCGGGCCGTGATCTCGACAGCCCGCTGGGCAAGCCGGAGGACCACGCCACCGCCGGCATGGCAGCCCGCAGCCGCGATCTGACCGCCACACTGCGCACCCGCCAGCAGCTGTTCCACCGCCTGCGCCATCGCCTGCTGGACCCGCAGCAGACCGGCTTCCTGTTCGTGCTGACCCCGGAGCGCCTGCCCATACTGGAGACTCACCGGGCGCTGGAGAGCCTCACCGCCAGCGAGGTACCGGTGGTCGGGCTGCTGATCAATCGCGTGCTGCCCGCAGACACCGACAGCCGCTTCCTGCAGGCACGTCTGACCCGCCAGCAACGGCATCTGGATGACATTCGGGAACGCATGGGCCAGTTGCCGCAACGGCAACTGGCCCTGCAGGAGGACGATATCCAGGGGATCGACAGCCTGCGCAGACTGGGCGCCCTGCTGGAGAACCGCTGAGTAGCGCCCGGCGCGGCGCTCAGGCCGCGGCTTCGAGGCGCGCCATCAGGGCTTCAAGGCGCGCCAGCCCCTGCTCCCGCAAGGCACGGCTGTCTTTCTTGCCGGGATGGAAATCACGGCGATAGTAGGCGCGATAGCTGCGCCCGAGGCGCCGCAGCCAACCCGGCTTGCCCAGCAACCAGTTCATGCCGCGCATGACCGAACGCAGGTCACGCTTGTCGTCCATGCCCTGGCGCAGCTGGATATAGTGGAAAATGGTGAAGCCGATGAACTCCACCGTGGTCACGGCCATCTCGCTGGTCCGCACCCAGTAGCTACCAACCTGGTCCTGATAGACATCGAAGGCCACGGCCTTGTGCTCGCTCTCCTCGATCGCATGCCAGAGCCACAACGGCAACATGCGCTCATCCATGCCTTCCAGCATTTCCGGATGTTCAAGAATGGTCTCTGCCAGCATGGCCGTGAAGTGTTCCAGCGCACAGGTCTTGGCCAGCTGCCGCGCCGGCGACATCCGCTTGGCCTGCCATTTCAGGCCACGCAGCACGAATTCGGACACCTTGCTGGCCGGGATGCCCTTGCTCTCCAGAAAGGCATTGAAGGCTTCATGCTCATTGCCGTGGTGGGCCTCCTGGCCGATAAAGCCCTTCACCTGCTCGCGCAGCACCGGGTCCTGGATATCACGCTGGTAGTGCCGTACCGAGCGAACGAAGAAACGCTCGCCCTCCGGAAAGGTGCAGGACAGCGCCGACAGCAGCAGCGTCTTGAACTGATCCCCGGCAAACCAGTAGCGGGGAATGCGTTCATCGAATTCGAAATCCATCTTGCGCGGCTGGATGTCACTCTTGTTGGTGGGCCGCGGGTAAATTCGGGCTTTGGCATTCATGCTCAGGCACTCCGGAAGATCAGCATTGCAATGACCGACAGCGTAACGGCCAGGCACGCTGGACGTGAGTGCAGGCTGTGCCAATTTGTGCGGCCGCGCCATGACGGGATGGCCCGAATGCACCAGCCGCCGCAGCGGCGTATACTGGCGCGACTTGCAGAGTTTCCTGAACCGGATATCCACCATGCCCCCAGCTTCCTCTCGCTTGCGGTTTACCAAGATGCACGGTCTTGGCAATGACTTCATGGTGCTCGACGGCATCCGCCAGCCGCTGCCCGAAGACGCCGCACCGCTGCCGCCCGCCGTGATGCGACGGCTGGCCGATCGCCATTTCGGCATCGGCTTCGATCAGCTTCTGGTGGTGCAGCCCGCGCGCGGCAACGCCGACTTCCGCTATCGCATCTTCAACGCCGACGGCAGCGAAACCGGGCAATGCGGCAACGGCGCCCGGTGTTTTGCGCGCTTCGTGCGCGAGGAAGGGCTCACCGACAAGCATGCCATCCGGGTCGAAACCGCCAGTGGCGAGATGACCCTGCATATGACCGATGACGGCCTGGTGACCGTCGACATGGGCGCGCCGCGCTGGGCGCCGGCGGATATTCCCCTGCGCGCCGAGCGCGAAGCGGACACCTACTTCCTGGTCGCCGGGCAGCAGGCCTGGGAAGTCTCGGCTGTCAGCCTGGGCAACCCGCACTGTGTGCAACTGGTCGAGAATGTGGACACAGCACCGGTCGCCAGCGTCGGCCCGATACTGGAGTCTCACCCCGACTTCCCGGAACGGGTCAATGTCGGTTTCATGCAGATCCTTGACCGGCAGCATATTCGCCTGCGGGTATTCGAGCGGGGCAGCGGCGAAACTCTGGCCTGCGGTTCCGGTGCCTGCGCTGCCGTGGTCTCTGGCCAGCGCCGCGGGCTGCTGAACGACACCGTCACCGTATCACTGCCTGGCGGCGACCTGCGCATACGCTACACCGGCGAGGGCGGCGTGCTGATGACAGGCCCGGCAAGCCGCGTCTATGATGGCGAACTGAACCGGGATGCATGGAGCGACGCATGAGCGAGCAGAAGGCCCTTAGCGGCGATCAGGTCGCCGCCTGGCTGCGCGATCACACTGACTTCTTCCAGGGGCGCCAGGAACTGCTTGAACTGTTGCAGCTGCCCGATCCGCGCGGCAACGCCGTGTCATTGCTGGAGCGTCAGGCGCAGATATTGCGCGAGCGCAATCAGGGCCTGCGCGAACGCCTCAACAGCCTGCTCGCCGTCGCCCGCGACAACGATGTCCTGTTCGAGAAGACCCGCCGCCTGGTCCTGAGCCTGGTCGAGGCACGCAGCCCGGAGCAACTGTTCAGCGCCCTGCTGCGCTCACTGCAGCAGGACTTCGGCGCCGATGCCGTGACCCTGCTGATCTACGATCGCGATCTGGATCTGACCGGCGAACTGCGCAGCCAGGTGCGCTGCCTGGCCGCCGCCGATCTGCACGAGGCCTTGCAGTTGCTGTTGCGCAACGGCAAGGCCATCTGCGGCGTGCTGCGTCAGGTGGAGCTCGACGAACTGTTCCCGCAACATGCCGACCGGGTTGCCTCCGCCGCGATGGTGCCCCTGGTCTGGCAGGGCGAGCAGGGGCTGCTCGCCATCGGCAGCTTCGATGCCCACCATTTCCGCAGTTCGCTGGGCACCCTCTTCATCAGCCACATCGGCGATATTCTCAGTCGTCGCCTGTACGAATTGCTGCGCCGTTA
This sequence comes from Isoalcanivorax indicus, assembly GCF_003259185.1. Taxonomy (NCBI): domain Bacteria; kingdom Pseudomonadati; phylum Pseudomonadota; class Gammaproteobacteria; order Oceanospirillales; family Alcanivoracaceae; genus Isoalcanivorax; species Isoalcanivorax indicus. The sequence continues at coordinate 4,953 of NZ_QGMP01000003.1, read as the reverse complement.
TCCGCAACTGGAGGCGCGCCGCCGCGCCACCTAGTACCTCCGGTACCTGTCATGAACAAGAATAATAATCCGCAGGTGCGGACACAGCGCCTGTTCCTGGCCATCCTGTTCACCGCCTTTTTCACCTACGCCCTGCTGGCCTGGATCACCAGCGGGCCGGTCAACGGCTGGATGCTTGATTTCATCGATGGCTGGCGGCTGTTCCACATCGATGATGCCTACCGTTTTTTCCTGGTACGCAGCGCCTGGTCCAACCCGGACCTGTATCACTGGAGCTATGTACAACCCGTTGCCCTGCTGGTGGACGGCACCCTCTCGCTGCTGACCGGCGGCAACCTGTTACTGATGCGCATCAGCCATGCGGCAGCGGGGGCGGCCACACTGCTGATGCTCTGGCAAACGGCCAGACATCTCGATATCCGCCCCGCCACCATGCTCCCGGCCCTGCTGATTCTGGCCTTTATGCCGGTGTATGCCTTCGGTTTCCTGAGCTTCAATGCCGAAAACTGGCTCGCGTTCTTTTTCAGCCTGACCCTGCTGGCCCTGGCCAGCCAACGACTCCTGACCGCCGTTCTCCTGTGCTCACTGCTGCCACTGATTCGCCCGGAAGGCATCATGCCGCTCGCCAGCCTGGCGCTTTATCTGCTCTACCTGCGCCGCTGGCGCCTGGTGCTCGCACTGCTGGCGCCCGGCATGATCTATGCGCTGTGGCTGCTGGTGGCGCTACCCCAGCCCCTGGAGTACATCAACTGGCGCCTGACGTTTCGCGATATCCTCAACCGCGCCAGTGACGACGAGTTGCGCCGCCCCTGGCGCCTGTTCAGCACCTTCAACCCCCTGTGGCTGGCGCCTGCTCTGCTCGCGCCCTGGCATGCCGGTTTCCGCCAGCTCATGCCCGTCACCGTCGGTGCTGCCGCCTGGCTGCTTCTGCTGGTGGGGCTGGTCGTCGCGCAACTCTCGTTCTTCGAGGCCCGTTACCTGCTCTCCATCCTGCCCCTGCTGACCCTCGCCTGGGCCGCCGGCATGCAGGTCCTGCTATCCCGCCTGCCGACACCGGGCCCCATGCGGCATGCCATCCCGCTGGTCCTCGCCATCCTCATCGTCGGCGAGCACCTGCTCCAGTTCGACCCGGTCAAACACCGGCTTGGCGATCGCCGCTATCCGGTTGCCGGTATTCCGGCGGTACTGCCCGACTTCCTGCCCCGGCGGACCCAGCGCGAAGCGGCTGCAGACCAACTGGCCGAACAACTGCATCAACTCACCCACGATGAACCGCGCATCACGCAGATTCTGGTCTTCAACGAGGATTTCTTTTATTCGCTCTCACCAGGCCGATTGCGGCCGGGCGTCCGCGTGGTTTATGCGCCCACCTCGGAGACCGCCGCAGGCCTGCTGCTTGATGGCGGCATCTACGGGATACATCCCGGCGCCCCCCAGCACAACCTCTACTTTTTTGATGCACCGCACCCGAACGCCAGACACTTGCTGGTCTACGTGGGCTATCTCGACAGGGGATGGCAGCCTCTGTTCGATGACGCAGGCCTGACCGCCTACCTGCTTGAGTTCAGCACCAGACCCCCGGAGACGCCGGGACTGCTGCCGCGGTTGCGCTGATGCCCGAATCCGATTAGCGTGAATCCCACCATGCATCCAGCGATTGATGGCTATCTGCGTCACCTCGAGACCGAACGGCGACTGTCGCCACACACGGTCAGCCACTATGCCCGCGATCTGAAGCTGGTCGCCGACACCCTCTCGGAACGTGACCAGCACGACTGGGCCGGCCTCAGCAGCCACGATGTGCGCAGCCTGGTGGCCACCCTGCACCGGCGTGGCCTGGGCGGCCGCAGCCTGCAACGACTGCTGTCCGCACTGCGCGGCTTCTACCACTATCTGCTCCGCGAGGGCCTGGCGCGGGACAACCCGGCGGTGGATATCCGCGCCCCCAAACGCCCACGCCGTTTGCCGAAAACCCTGGACGCCGACAGCGTCAACCAGCTGCTGGACCAGACCCGCGCCGACGACCCCCTGACCCTGCGCGACCGGGCCATGATGGAGCTGTTCTATTCCTCCGGCCTGCGTCTGGCCGAACTGGTCAGCCTGGACGTCGACAGCATTGACCGCGCCGATGCCAGCCTGGTGGTCACCGGCAAGGGCCGCAAGACACGCCACCTGCCCGTGGGCCAGCCCGCTATACAGGCCATCGCCGCCTGGCTCAAGGCCCGCGCCACCCTGGTGACCGACAGCACCGAGCGGGCCCTGTTTGTGGGCCGCCACGGACGCCGCCTTGGCGCTCGCGCCGTCGAGCAGCGCCTGGCCCTGCGCGCCCGCGAGGCGGGCCTGGACCAACGCCTGCACCCCCACATGCTGCGGCATTCCTTTGCCACCCACCTGCTGGAATCCAGCGGCGACCTGCGCGCCGTGCAGGAGTTGCTGGGCCATGCGGACCTGAGCACCACCCAGGTCTACACCCATCTCGACTTCCAGCATCTGGCCCGGGTCTACGATGCCGCCCACCCCCGCGCCCAGCGGCGCGGAGGCGACCACAGCGAAGAAGACTGACGCCCGTCATTTCCCTGACGCAGGGGGGCAGCTATGATGCCCGCATGAGCCGACTCAAGCTGATCACGTTTGACCTGGACAATACCCTCTGGCCCGTGGACGAAGTCATCCGCCGGGCGGAACGGCAGTGCCGGGACTGGATCAGCGAACGTTATCCCGATGCCGCCGCCGCCATGACGGTCGCCCGGGTACGCGACATCCGCGAACAGCTGCTCCGCGAGAAACCCGGCTATCTGCACAACCTCACGGCCCTGCGTCGCGACGCCCTGGCGGCAGGCTTTCGCAGTGCCGGCTACTGCGCCGAAGAATCCGGCCGCCTGGCGGCCCAGGCCTTCGACGTCTTCCACGAAGCCCGCAACGAAGTGGTGTTCTTTCCCGGCGCACTGGAAGTGCTGGAAACACTGGCCGACTCATACGTTCTGGGCGCACTGACCAACGGCAATGCCGACCTGAAACGGATCGGCATTGGCGACCTGTTCGCCTTCCAGCATTCTTCCGAGAGCGTCGGCCGACGCAAACCGGAACGCGACATGTTCGATGCCGCCCTGCGCTCCGCGCGGGTCCGCGCCAACGAAGCCGTGCATGTGGGAGACCATCCCCTGGAGGACGTGGACGCCGCCCGCCGCCACGGCTTCAATGCCGTCTGGGCCAACCTGCTGGACCAGAAATGGCCCCTGGATTTGCCCGACCACCCCCACCACATCCACAATCTGCACGAACTCAGCGACCTGGTGGCCCTGCTCGATGCCTGACACCCTGCGAACCGACCTGTATGCCCTGCTGGCCGAACTGGAGCAGACCCTGCGCGAAGCCGGTCTCTGGGAAGCCACCCCACCGCCACCGGAAGCCTTCCTCAGCACCGTGCCGTTCAGCGCCGATCGCATGGACTTCAACGCCTGGCTGCAATGGGTGTTTCTGGCGCGCTTTCGCGCCCTGCTGGAAGGGGATCACCCGTTACCCGGGCAATGCGATGTGGCCCCGATGGCCGAAGAGGCCCTGAAAGACGCCCCGCAGCGCGAGCGCATCATCCACGTGATCGCCCGCATCGACGCCCTGTTCTGACCCGCACCGCCGTCAGCGCGACAGCGCTCAGTCCGGGGGCAACAGGCAATCCGCCAGCAACGCCCGCCAACTGGGCAACTCTCCCTGCCCGCAGCCACTGCGCAGCACCAGCACCCGCTCGTCACGGTGATCGAACAGCTCCACCGTGGTCACGATCTGCCGCCCTGACGGGCGTCGCACCCGCCAGGCCGAAGCGATCTGCGCCGTCTCCAGCCGCAGTTCCAGGTCATCCTGACACAGCCGCAACGCCGTTCCCTGCCACGCTGGCAAGGGCAACACGCCCTGATGCCACTGACGGCAACCGCCACTGAACACCCGCAACGACACCGGCGCCCGACGCGCCGCTGCCAGCGACAGCAGCGCTGGCAAACTGTCCAGCTTCACCGCCCGGGCAAACTTGTCACGCACGCGGCAGTACGCCCCAAGGCGGCTGATCCCGTGCGCCGCCAGCAACGCCTCAAAATCACCCGGCGTCGCCGGCACCGACCAGGCCTGCTCCAGTGCGGCCAGATCAACGCAGGCGGCATAACTGTGCAGGGGCAGGGGCTGCGGTACCGGCAGCGGGTGCTGATCCGGATGCAGAAAGGCGCAGACCAGCTCCTCGAAATCCATCCCGGGCGTGCCCTCCGGCACCTGCACCTTCAGTTGCAACTGCCCGTGCCGATCAAAGAACAGCACGCTGCGACTCGCCAGCCCGGCCACCGGCGCAAGTATCGCCAGCACCAGAGCCCACTGGTCATTGCGGGCCTGCAGATACAGGTGCGAACCCTGCACGGTAAGCAGTCCGTCGTGGCTGCTCTCTGCAGGCACCAGCCTGCCTCGCTGGCACAGGCTGACGGCGTCAGAGCGCGTGGTCACCTCCAGCGCCGGAAAGCGGGCCAGCGCCCGGAACAAGGCCTCGGGCGCCTCGCGCAGGCGCAGCACGCGGTCTCCCAGCATGGCGGCACAGGCACCGAGCGGGCCGGGCCAGGGGGCATGAAAACGTTTCAGTGATGTCAGAGCGGTCATGGGGGCATCCTGCAATAGCTCTCTTTAATGAGAATGATTATTATTAACCAATTGAGATGCTGTCAACTGTTGTTCGAGGTCTTGTCGGGCTGGGCTTGGTCATGCCGGGGCCATGGGAGAGCTTCGTAGCACGGCCTCGGGGAGGGGGACTCCCTTCCAGAAGCCGCCGTGAACCCGTCCCTGGGGGCTTGCGTTCGGCTTCCTGCCTCACACACTTCTGGAAGGGAGTCCCCCTCCCCGAGGCCTCAGCTCAGTACCAACGACACGAGGGCCACTTCGTAGCGGGTCGCCAGAACCAGACTCTCAGTTGGCTGGAAGTCG